>JANNRX010000459.1:0-6814 GCA_031401875.1 Hyphomicrobiales bacterium
CATCACCAACGCCGGCAACGCCGCGATAGCCACCGCGACGGCGGACTGTTGGGCCGGTCGCATGCGGAAGGCGACGACGATTCCTGCCAGTGCGAGGACGCCGGCAAGCAACACGACAAGAAGGACTGGCGATACCGACGATTGCATGGCGCTCGCGAGAATACGGCACCGGATACCGTACCAAGTTCGACCTCGACACCCGTGCTCGCTGCGCGCATCCAAGACAACACAGGCAGCCCTGACACCCAAGCGGTGACGCTGAATAACCAACATCGTACGAGCATACGCGATTGGTATGGAAACAGCATTTTAAATTGTCAGGAACAATCTTTGCGGTGATGCGTTACCTCAACGAGACAGAATTTCAAGCGCGCCGCTGTTGAATGACACGGGCAAAACCGGGAAGGCTCTACAATGACCATGACAAGCAGAAAACTGAGTGCCGTGAAAGCAATGGAAGATGCAGCAGAGGCTGTGGCTGCCAAAACCAGCGAGATGACTAAAACGGTCAAGCATGACATGAATGCCATGGGCGATGCTCTGTCTGACGGCGCTGGTGAAGCTGTTGCAACGGTGACTGACAAGCTCAAGTCCGTCGGAGTCGATACCGATGCAATGACATCCGCTGCCAAGGAACAGGCGAGCGAATTACAAAAGATGCTGGCTGAAGAGCTTCGTACTCGTCCACTGCGTGCCCTTGGGGTAGCGGCAGCTATTGGCGTGTTCGTCGGCCTCATGACAGCACGTTAAGAAGATGTGGAGCGGTTTAAGTTTTCTTGCGGCGACAGAAGCTGGTGAAGCATTTCGGAGAAGTCTGCGGGCGGCCATTGCAACTGCTGTCGCGGCTATCACCGGGCTCACCGGCCTCGTGTTCGCTCTGGTAGCCCTCCATGCATGGTTGGTTCAGCGCTTTACGCCTGTAGAGGCAAGTCTGATGATAGCGGGCGGATTGATCGTGGTTTCGCTTGTGTTTATCATCATCGCAGGTGTGATCAGGCGATCAAGGAAGCCGACATCCGCTCTGGCATCGTCAGCCATTGTCGCGGCTCCGATGGCACTGCGTCTCATCGGCGGGCGCCTTGACTTCAAGGCTGTTGGTATAGCGGGCGTTCTGGCATTGGGCGCAATTGTTGGCCGCCAGCTTGGCCGGATGCGCTTTTGAACAAGTGCCGCATGAAGGCGACATGGGTGAAGCCGTATTCCGCCCGGAGACGACCCAGTTTGAGTATACGTTCTGCTCAGTCCGCCTTCATTTTGCGGCAAATGATTGTCCTTTCTGGTCAATTGGCGAGGTATCCAATTTCGAAGTGCGATACCTCGCCAGATCATTACCCTGCTGCACCGTAGTGCCGGCTGCTTCAGACAGAATTGCCATGGCGTCCTCAAGCCGACCAATGGCGGCCCTCCGCCCTTTCGACCCCGCAAACTGTTTTGCCGCCTCGATCTTAGGTCCCGTGGAGCCCTTCGCAAAATCTTCCGGCCGAAGCGTACCAGCTCCGATGCTGGCGATGCCGCGGGCATCTGGCTCGCCAAAATTCACATACACAGCTTCGACATCCGTAAGCAGCAGCAGGATATCGGCGTGAAAGCCGTCCTCTTGCGAGACAACCGGAAAACCGCCGCCACCTGTGCAGATAACGATGACGCCGCGTTCAACCCGCATTCTGATGACCCGCAACGCGAAGATTCCAGCGGTGCGGGCGACGGGATCACACGAAGCCAGCCTTGTCCTTTCCTGTGCGAATGTCCAGCCGCGATGGGCGGTCTGTGCTTCGCCGTGAGTTCATCGACCATTGTGCCAATCGGTTTGGTGGGGATGCGAAACGCCGGGTCTTTTGGATCGACACGGACCTGAGTCAGAAGCGTGGCAATCATGGCGCTGTCGGGCAGCAGGTTACCCAGTTCCTGCTCGATGAGATAGCCGATCATGCCCTCGGTCTGTGTTCCCAGAGGTCGAGCGGATGCACCCCGTCGGGTGGTCCGGCTGCAGCCTGCAACGCCAGGATGCCTACCCCCGTGATGCCCCAGCCGATCAGGATCGCCAGCGGGTCAGTACCTGCGGCCATGTTCTGCGGCAGGATCTGCTATCGTCATCGGATCAGGTCCTCGCGGTTGAAGCCGATGAGAAGCGCAATGAGCGCCGCGGACCAATCGAGATCGGAATACTGTGCGTAGTGTCTTCTCCAGTTATTGGAATCCTTCGTTCGGTCAGTTTGCCGTCGAAATGCTCATGGTCTTTTGCAGCATCAGCGTAGGCTTGATGAACCACACCATCTCTGTGAATGGGTGGGGCATACACGCTATAGAGTTTCAGTGGCATCTTGCCGTTATTGATGATGTTGTGTTCAGTTCCTGAAGGAACGAGGATCGCATAACCTTCTCGAATGCTTGTGTGGACACCATCAATGACTGCCTCTCCGTCTCCTTGCTCGACCCGGAAGAACTGATCAAGACTGTGCATTTCCATGCCAATCTCCTCGCCCGGCTTCAGAGACATCAGGACAAGCTGGCAATGCTTCGCCGTGTATAAAACCTCCCGAAAATTCGTGTTCTCGGTTGCAAGCTCCGTGATATCCTTGATGAAACCTTTCATGGGAATTTTTCCTTGCTGAGCATAGATGTCTGGTGACTGACACGTTTCTGGTTGACCTCGGTTGAGGCACTTCGCTTATCGTCAGTAGTAGTGACCAGGTGACTGGCCGGAAGGTTCGGAAACTACCCAGAGACGACTGTGGCTGGCATTTGCCGGAGCGGCTCGATCAATATGGGCAAAGTGGGTAGATTCCGAATCTTCCGGGGCGTCGCAAACATGAGTAGTGTCATGAATGCCGCTATGAACCCAAAGTCCTGCAACGGGTTCCAGTCTTGCTTCGGCTGTCAAAGGCACGGCAATTTTGGAGGACGGCAAATTTGGAGGACAGCAAATTTGGAGGACGGAATGTCTTATCGCACTCACCAGCGCGTCACCATGTCTGCCAGCCCCAGGGCGGAGGCGTCATGGAGCTGTTTTCTGGTTTTGGCGATGTTCGCAGCGGCATCAGCAATGGACCTTGCCCATAACGGAACTGCCATCGCGCAGACCACCGAACCGAAGATTAAAACCCTCGCAGTGACGGCTGACCCCTTGAAGAAAGCAGTTCTTGTTGGTCGCGTCCTGACCGGCGACATGTCTTTGCAACTGGAGATCGAAGGTGCGGAAGCAATGTGGATGCAGATGGGTAATCCGCCAGTCTGGGGCGCCCATACGCCTGGTGCCGACGAGCGCTATCATGTCGAATTCAAATTGACGGATCCTCAGTCAAAAACGCGCATCCCCTATGCCGATATTGTTTTCAGTGCGACGAATCGAGACACAGGGAAAACAATGACTTTGGCCCTGCCTCCCATGTGGGGCAGCTCAGGCCTGCACTATTCGGGCAATAGCGCTCTCCTTGGCGATGGATCCTATTCAGTTACGACAACGGTCAATGTGCCGACGTTTCAGCGTGAACTTAAAGACAAAGATCTATGGTCGAAGCCCGTGAGTGCAAAGTTCCACTTCAGGCTCAAGGACGGCATGCTGACGGAAGTCTCGGAGGTAAGGGAATAGGGCGGCTGCAGGCGTCCTAGTTTCATGAATCCTACTGCTGCTTGTATGCGCCTGATGGGCGTGCCCTCCAACCAAAAGGTAAATCCGTGAAATCCCTGAGAACCTGGGCACTGATCGCGGATGGTGCACGCGCCCGCATCCTCGAAAACAATGGAACGATCCATGGCCGCACAGCGCGCGGCGAACATGGTGACGGCGAAACGGCACACGAATGGATGCCGGTGAAGGGAATGGTATTTCAAGGAGATCACTCTGCCACACACGAGCTGATGTCTGACCGCCAAGGGCGCAGCTTCAGCTCCGCCGGTTCAGGCCGTTCTGCTCTGGAACCACAGACCGATCCGCACCGGCAGCAGAAAACCAAGTTCGCAAATCACCTCGCAGAGGTATTGGCAGGACAGCTTCAGGCTGGCGCATATCATCGTCTTATCATTGCAGCGTCGCCCGTAACCCTGGGTGACTTGCGCAGCGCGCTATCGGACAAGGTGCGGGAGACAGTGATCGCGGAATTCGCACATGACCTGACGAAAATCCCGAACCACGAGATTGCCAGTCACCTCAGGCCGATACCTGTGTGATCTCGAATTCGTGGAATCAGGCTTCACCTGGACAGTTCGGCATAACAATCCTGCAAAAGCCCGGTCAGGCCATTGTGTAGGGATGGCCAGAGCGGGTAAATCCAATGAAAACCGTCTGGACGATCGCTTGTGATCCGATTTGATGCTCGCGGTGCAAGCGTTTGCGAATTGCATTTCGAAGAATGCTGCCCAGCAGTGCCGCCTCTGCCGGTCGACGATTAAGGGATTGAATGGATTGATGTGCCTTTGCGTCCAGCCGCCTATCGCTTCTGTCCTCAGAATTCCAACTGGAGAACGCCATGCCTGCCGAACAGTCAATGAATCGAAGAATTTTGCTCAACACACGTCCGAAAGGTAGGCCGACAGCGGAGAACTTCCGGCTCGATATGCGTGATGTCGTACTGCCCCTGACCGGTCAGGTTCTGACGCAAACCCTCTACCTGTCACTTGACCCGTATATGCGGGGGCGGATGAGCGATGCCCCGTCTTATGCGGCTCCGGTAGCATTGGGCGAAGTGATGGTTGGCGGAACTGTTTCACGCGTGATTGTCTCTGAGAATGAAGCCTTCAAGGCCGGGGATCTCGTTTTGGGCTTTGGCGGCTGGCAGCAATATGCACTGTCTGACGCTAAGGGACTGACCAAGCTCGACGCCACGCTGAAGCATCCGGAACTGGCCCTGGGCGTGCTCGGCATGCCTGGCTTCACGGCATATATGGGCTTGCTCGATATCGGGCAGCCAAAAGCAGGAGAAACCGTGGTGGTCGCCGCAGCAAGCGGGGCGGTTGGTTCTGTTGTTGGCCAGATAGCAAAGCTCAAGCAATGCCGTGCAGTGGGCATCGCTGGCGGAGCGGAAAAGTGCCGCTACGTGGTGGAGGAACTTGGCTTTGACGCCTGCATCGATCACCGCAGCACGGACCTTGCCGCACAACTCGCGGCGGCTTGTCCAAATGGCATCGATGTGTATTTCGAAAGCGTCGGTGGTGCCGTGTTCGATGCAGTCATACCTCTGCTCAACGCCAGAGCGCGGATTCCGGTCTGCGGCGTGATTGCCTCCTACAATGCCACGAGCCTGCCGCCGGCACCCGATCGACTGGGGATGCTGATGGGGATCATCCTGCGCAGGCGCATAACCATGCGGGGGTTCATCATCTTCGAAGACTACGGACCGCAGTTTGGCGATTTCTATGCGCAGATGAGTGCGTGGGTGAAGGACGGCAAGGTAAAGCACCGCGAGGATGTCGTTGTTGGTCTGGAGAATGCGCCTGAAGCTTTCATCGGACTGCTTGAGGGCAAGAATTTTGGCAAGCTGATGATAAAGGTCGCGCGGGATTGACAGCCTGTCCAACCACACGCCCTTCGGCAAACTCGATGAGCCTATCACTGCTCTTCGCGATTTCCATATTGTGTCGGTCGCGATCAGGAAGGTCGTGCCGTTCGCGATATTCGCTCTCGGGTCAACTCAATGGGGTTGTCAACGCCTTCATTATCCCGGCATTCCAGCGCTTTCTGGCGTTGACCCGGTGGTTGTGTCGACCAGCATATTGCTCATGTCATGTTGCCAAGCTCAGGCTGGTCATTTCAGAAGGTCTTGCATTGATCACGGTCCACGATGGCTTTCCGCATGCTTCTGGCCAATCAGAACATTCGCCGGATCAACCGCGTGCTTGATGGCCTTCATTAGCTGACCCTCATTGAAAGGTTTCTGGAGAAAGCCTGCTGCCGGATTCAGCGTGTTGCAGTCAAGTGTATCCCCGCTGACGAACAGATGTGACACAAACCCCTTCTGCAAAATGGTGTTCATCGCGTTGATACCACTGCCATCGCGCAGGCGAATATCCGAGATTATCAGCTCGGGCTGGAACTTGCCAGCTGCCGCAATCGCGCCTGCCTCACTGTTCACACTGGCACAAACCTCATGTCCCATTTCAACGAGCACGTCTTCAAACAGCATCGCAATCAGAGCTTCATCCTCGATGATCAGAACGCGCAGCGCTTTCATCTGTGTCATCCCCCGGGTTGCGTCCGACACCGCACGGACAATTGTGTTTTGACTGTCAGTTCTGTTTGGGTGCCATATGCGACTCGACAAACCAAAGCTGGAGATCAATGCCGCGCGACACCTGCGTGAACAGGTCGGCTGTCGTTGCATCACCGAAAGCTGCAGCGGCGGCGCTTGCTTCTCGCGCACCTTCGCCAAAGGCAGCCAGCGCGCCCGAGACTGCAAAGATGTGCTTCTGCTCGTCGGCCACTCCCAGCGGATAGACGATGAGCGAAGTATGCTTCGCCGCCATCTGGATCGTGCCGTCTGCGGTTCCGCCGAGGCCGCCAGCCCGCTCTGCCAGCATATCGGAAAAGCTCTCGACTTCTTCGGATACCGTGTCGAACAATTTGTGAACCGCGATGAAGTTGGGTCCTCGCACATTCCAATGCGCCTGCTTCACCTGCGCATGAAGGTCAATTGACGTGGCCAGGTGCTTATTCAGGAGTTCAACGGATTGAATACGAATTTTCTGGTCAAGTGTATTGCGCGTCGCATGCATCACTGGCTCCATCGTAGAATTCAGAATTTGAAAAGAGAGGTTCAGCCCATGCAAAGGCTGAACCCCAAGTTTGACGTTGAGCAATCTGGAGGAACCCAGAAAGCCT
>JANNRX010000460.1:0-2011 GCA_031401875.1 Hyphomicrobiales bacterium
GATCAACTTGGCGAAAGTTCATGCCTGTCAGATGTATAGCAATGCGGAGTTATGCCGTTCTGTATCCATCACTTAGCACTCTGCACTGCGGGCGCTTGCCCCCATTTTTCTTCATGAGAGCCCTGCGCCGCAGGCCAAAAAAACAACTTGGTCCAAATCCAGCTGATTGTTTCCGACAACACTGTTTTTGCACCCATGCTGGTGCTCCACCAGGCATCGGGATCGTAATCCGTGGGCTGCGCGGCCATGACGCCAACGCGCACCTGCGGACCGAAGGCCATGCGATAAAGCATCAAGGACCGGCGGCTGTGAACGCCGGATGAGAATACATCGATGGCATCGATCGGGTGTCCGGAGCGCTGCAGCCAATCGCGGACCATCACGGCACTGAGAAAGGTGCGATCCTGTGCCGAATCGGGAGTAGAAACCGCGCTCACCAGATTTTCGGGGAGTCCGTTTCGGATGAGATAGTCGCGGGCCAGCTTGGGGTACGGGACGGGCTTCGGCTGATAGATATCGGCGGGGGCTGTGCTGCCGACTGTGATAACGGTCTTGTAGCCGCCTTTCCGGACGGCGGCCAGTGCCTGATCAAGCTGGTCGGGAGCCATCCATCCTTCGATGACCAGCAGATTTGCACCCACTGGATTGTTCGTAGCGAGAAATGAATGCGCGTACCGGACGATCAATATACAAATGCTGGCGCAGATGAAAAAAACGAAAAGCCAGCCGCCAAAGGTTGGAATCCAGACTTCTCGCCGGTGAAAAAAAATAGGCCAACGCATTGGGCCAAGCATACACGGAATCCCTGGTTCCCTCCGGGCGTGCCGGGCACAGTACTAACGTGCATTGATGAATGGAAGTGGATGATGGCGAAGGTTGCCTGAATCCGGCTCTGATGTGCGGGATGCGGCCGGCTTCGTGTCGAGGAAATTGCGGTCGCGACACTCGTCACGCTCTGACGGTGATGTGGCGCGGTGAACGCTCATCCTCCAAGCATCTGATGGAGCACCGCCATTTGCGTCACCATGCGATTGCGGGCCTCCTGAATCACAACGCTGCGGGGGCCATCAAGAATGCGGTCATCCACCTCAACGCCGCGGCGAACGGGCAGGCAGTGCATGAACCTGCAATCAGTCTGCGCGTTTTCGAACCAGGGCTCATCAATGCACCATCCCGCAAGCCCTTCCCGGAGCGCCTGATCCCCGGGCCTGCTTTCGTATTGACTCAGGGAAGACCATGACTTGGCATAGATCACATGGGCGCCCTGCATTGCTTCGCGTCGGTCTGCGGTCTCGCTGATACTGCCGCCTGTGCGCTGTGCGGCCTCGCGTGCTTTTTTCATGATGCTCTCGGGCAGTTCGAATCCCGGGGGTCGTAACACGACGACATCCATGCCGCGCATGCTGGCCATTTGAAGTACTGCCGCTGGCACAGAGAACGGAAGCGGCTGCGGATGATAGACCCATGACAGCACGAGGCGCCCGCCATTGCCTGGGATCCCGATGTCGTCAAGCGTTTTCCAGTCGCCCAGCCCCTGGCAGGGATGATTGATGGCTGATTCCATGTTGATCAGCGGCACATCCACGAGGTCGGCAAGCTCGCGGAAATGGCGGTCGGCGAGGTCATCTTTCAGACTGTGGCGCTCGGCGAAGGCGCGAATGCCCAGGGCATGGCCATAGGCGGCGATGACGGGCACGGCCTCGCGGATGTGCTCAGCTGCCACGCCATCCATGACGATGCCGGACCGGGATTCGAGCCCGTGAATGGACATCTCGGGGGATACCACAAATGCGCTGCCACCCAGTCGCACCATGGCTGCCTGAAAAGAGGTCAAGGTTCTCAGCGAAGGACTCAGAAAAAGCAGTGCCAGAACTTTGCCCTGCAGTGCGCGGGGCTCGGGCTCACGCTCGAGCTTTGCGGCCAGCTTGAGCAGTCCACGGAGCTCCTCAATGGAAAAATCGGCCAAGTCGTTAAACCGCTTCATGCGCTACTGTCCCCCTTTGTTGAAAGA
>JANNRX010000461.1:0-1833 GCA_031401875.1 Hyphomicrobiales bacterium
TACGGAAAACGAGCCGAAATCAAGTCCTGCCCGGATAACGCGTGATGTCGCCGCGACCGCACCAACCCCGCAACCCGCGCTGGATGCGCAAGCGGCGGCAGCGAAGGCTTATCCCGCGCTGAACATGCCTGGTTCCGCACTCAGCAAAAGATACCTCGCGTTGCATGCCGAGGCGCAGCACAGCGATCCGGCGCTGCTCGCTCAAGCGGACTGGCCGCTCAAGCTGGCGGAGCGCGCGGCCATCGCGCTGGGTGGAGGCCCTATGCCCGTGGCTACGCCCTCCGCACCGGTGAAACCTTCGACGCCTCTGCGCAGTGCGCTCGACCTGAATCCGGGATCGCGTCCCCCGCGGTAAGCGCGCGGAGAAACGCAAGACGGAGATTGCCCGCGTGGGCGTTTCTCCGTAGGCACAACGGCCATGGCAAACGTCGTCTTCCTCTGGCACATGCATCAGCCGTACTACGTCAATCCGATGACGCAGACGGCCATGATGCCGTGGGTGCGGCTGCACAGCGTGAAGGGCTACCTCGACATGGTGACCGTGATCGAGGACTTCCCCGGCGTGCGCGTGAATTTCAATCTCACGCCGGTGCTGATGCTGCAGATCGAGGAACTCACCACGGGGAAAATCCGCGACCTCTGGCTCGACTGGGCGCGCAAGCCGGCGGCGGAACTGGAGGAGCTGGAGAAGTTCGCGATCCTCGAGAACTTTTTCAAAATCCACTGGGACAATCTGGTGAAGCCGTTCCCGCGTTATTGGGAACTGCTGAACAAGCGCGGACTGACCTTTTACCGGGACGAGGTGCGGCGCGGGCTACGGTATTTTTCGACGCAGGAGTTTCTCGACCTGCAAGTGTGGTTCAATCTCGCGTGGTGTGGCTACACCGCCGAGCGGCTTTTTCCCGAGCTGGCGGAGCTGAAACGCAAAGGGCGCAATTTCAGCGAGGCGGAAAAGCATCGGGTGCTCGACATCCATTTGGAAATCATGCGGCTGATCCCGGGGAAGTATCGCGCCGCCGAGGAGCGCGGCCACGCGGAGCTGACGACGACACCGTTTTTTCACCCGATCCTGCCGCTGGTCTATGACTCGGCGTTTGCCGAGCGCAGCCTGCCGGGGCGGCGGTTTCCGCAGACGCTAACAGGCTCCTCGTACTTGTCCGGGAGCGAGAACACGTACAAAGCGTTGCCGTTTCCGGGATGGTGGATATCCGGTGCGATCGCGATGGGAACATTTCTTGGGCTGCCGCCGCCCAGGCCCGTGGTGACCGCGATATACTGCTTGCCGCCGATCGCGAACGACACGGGAAAACCTTGCACGGAGGTTCCCAGGCGGCTTTTCCAAAGCACCACGCCGGTCTTAACATCCAGGGCTCTGAAGTAACGGTCGAGGTCTCCAACAAAGGCGATGCCGCCAGCGGTGGACAGCACCGCGGTCAGGAATGGGGCGCGCTGCTCAATCGACCAGTTCTCCTTCAACGTCTTCACATCGTAAGCGGCGAGCTTCCCAATCTTGCCGTTGACTCCGGGCATTTCAAAGTAGCGCCGCTGCGCGGCCACGCCGCCCGACCCTTCCTTGAAGTCGACGGACCGGCCCATCATCTCCATGCAACTGCGGCTGAGTGGAATGATAAGCTGACCGGTTCCCGGATGGTAGCTCATCGCCTGCCAGTTGTGTCCCCCTTCGGTGCTTGGACACGCCTGCAACCATTCCCCGATCTTCTGTTCCAGAATGTCGCTGCGATACATAGGCTCTCCGGTCTTCGCGTCAATGCGCGAGAAGACATTCTGAAAAACCGTTTCCTTGTAGTCCAGAAACTTTCCGGCCTTCCGGTC
>JANNRX010000462.1:0-8932 GCA_031401875.1 Hyphomicrobiales bacterium
TCAGTCTCCTGCTTGGCACCGCTGGTGCAGCAGCACTCATTGCAATTGCCGTCTGGCTCAGTCGACTGCCCCATATCGGGCGCTTCCTCGCCAGCCTGGGGCAACAGACGCTTGTCGTCTTCGTCGCCTTCTTCCTGCCCATGGCGATCACCCGCGTCATTCTGGTCAAGCTCGGCATCGGAGCAGGCGATGGCTGGATCATCGGATTTGCAAGCCTGCTGATCACTGCCATTGCCGTCATCACGCCTCTGCTTATGGCGCATCTTGTTCAAGGCACATGGTTTGCTTTCCTGTTTCAACGTCCGAGATTTGGGCTCTTGGGATTTGAGCGCCCGCTCGCAGCGCCCATCTTGTCCGAAGTCTCGCTTCAGGCTCACTCGTCGAGGGAAGGGCCGAGGGAAACAGCACAACCAAAAGCCTGAAAGAGGGTCAGGATACAAAAGGTCGTTTCTTCGAACCATCATCAGGATCAACGCTTGCTCTCAAGGCGACCACGTGATCTTTGTATGAAGGACAACCCGCCATAACGATGCTTCCTGCGAGCGCCTGGTCGATGCATTCTGAAACCGCTTTTCGCGGATGAACCTTTCCGCAAATATGCGTGGCATTCTTGCGATGTGCGCCGCAATGGCGCTGTTTGTGATCAATGACACCTTCGTAAAACTCGCTTCAACGGCATGGCCTGTTCATCAAATCATGGTGATCAGAGGGGCTTTTGCGGTCGGTATCATCCTGTGTCTGCTGATGGCGGCCGGTGACCACAGGCACTTTGCGACCTTGCGAAAACCGATCGTTATCGCCCGCTGCCTGATCGAAGGCTTTATCGCTTATACCTTCATCAGCGCCCTTGCCCTTTTGCCTATTGCAGACATCACCGCAATCTTGCTGATCTCCCCGCTGCTGATCACGATTGCCGGTGTATTCTTCTTTGGTGAAGATGTCCGCTGGCGGCGCTGGATGGCCATCTGCATCGGCTTTCTGGGCATGATTCTCGTGGTGAACCCGGGAGGCAGCTCGTTCAATTCAGCAACATTCCTGGCGCTGGCTTCAACATTTGGGGTGGCCGTCCGTGACCTGCTGACACGCCGTTTGCCCGCATCGGTACCCAGCCTAGTTGTTGCCTTTGGAACCACGCTTGCAACCTTTGTCACAGGCACTATCCTCTCGATTGCGCAGCCATGGCAGGCTTTTGACACAACAACCCTGCTCTATTGCCTTTTTGCTGCCGTCACCGTTGCCTTTGGAAATTACGCGATCATTCTTGCCTTCCGCAACGTCGAGGTCTCTGTCGTCTCGCCCTTCCGCTACACCGTCATCCTGTGGGCTGTCATCGCAGGCTACATCGGCTTTGGCGACGCACCGACAACCATCGCCTGGCTCGGCATTGTCCTGATTGTTGCAAGCGGGCTCTATACGCTCTATCGCGAGCAGCAGACACGCAACAGGCAAAGACGCGATAGCCTCGCTGAATGAGGTCTTTTCTGTTCAGAAAAAGACTTTGCGCCATAGGGTGCCGCCGAGTTTTTTCCTGCCAGCCAGCGCCACAACCCATGCATTTCCAGAATGGCGCCCATTCCCTCCCTGCATGGACAATTGTGACCGCAGCATGAAAGGCTTGTTGCATCCCGTGCAAAACTGTTGAATGTGAATCTCACGTAATGTGACTTGGCGTGAGGGGGAACCATGCGAGCGCTTCTGGGGTTAGCAGGAGGGATCGACCGGATTACCAAGGCTTTCAGCCTTGTTGCGATCTGGATGGTGCTCCTCGCCGCGCTGTTGAGTTCAGCCAATGCATTCGTGCGATATGGTTTGAATGTTGTTATCGATCTGGGCCGCAAATATCTGGGGTTGACCAGCAGCCTCGATACACTGGCAAGGCTTTATTCCGACAATTCGAATGGCTTCCTCGAAGGCCAGTGGTACATGTTTGCAGCAACGGTCCTTCTGGGTGCCGCATGGACCCTCAAACTCAACGAGCATGTCCGCGTCGATCTGGTTTATGGTGCAGTGAGTGAGAGAACCCGGACCTGGATCGACCTCATTGGCGGCATCTTTTTCCTTGTTCCCTTCTGCATCCTGATGATCACGATCACCATTCCGTGGTTCTATGAATCATGGCGCATTAGTGAGGGATCAAGCAATGCGGGCGGGCTCATACGCTGGCCCGTCAAGCTGGTTCTTCCTATCGGGTTCTTCTTGCTCCTGTTGCAGGCAATCTCGGAAATCATCAAATGCTACGCCGCGCTGACATCCAGTTACGTGCGCGAATTTGCCTATGAAAAGCCCCTCCAATGATCGACATCATCAAGAACAATATGGCCCCGATCATGTTCGGGGGGCTGATCCTTTTCATGCTCATCGGATATCCGGCTGCCTTTTCGCTTGCCGCCGTGGGCATGATCTTTGGCTATGCGGCAATCTCCATGGGTCTGTTCCAGCCTGACTTCTTTGGCAACATGACTTATCAGCTTTATTCCATCATCTCGAATGATCTGCTGCTGGCGATTCCATTTTTCACCCTCATGGGTGCCATTCTGGAGCGTTGCGGCCTGGCGGAAGACCTTCTCGAAGGTTTTGGACAGCTCTTCGGCTCTCTGCGCGGTGGATTATCCTATGCCGTGATCATCGTGGGCGCGGTTCTGGGCGCGATCACGGGCACAGTGGCCGCATCGGTTATTGCCATGGGCGTTATTTCGCTGCCCGTGATGCTGAAATATGGCTATTCGGTACGCCACACGACAGGCGTCATTGCGGCATCGGGAACCATCACGCAGCTCGTCCCCCCTTCACTCGTGCTGGTTGTGATGGCGGACGTCATGGGCAAATCCGTCGGCGACATGTACAAGGGCGCAATCGGGCCATCGATCATCCAGATCGCCCTTTTCCTCCTTTACGTTTTTGCTTTGACCTTCATCAAACCAAAAGAAGTCCCCGCGCTTCCGCCTGAAGCCCGGATTTTGCGCGGCTGGCCGCTGGTGCTGAAATGCACCAAGGGCATGGTTCCGTCACTGGTTCTGATTTTCCTCGTGCTTGGCACGATCTTCACTGGCCTTGCCACGCCAACGGAAGCTGGTGCCATGGGTGTGGTTGGCGCATTCGCATTGGCAGCGATCAACCGCCGCCTCACCTGGGATCTGACCTGGCAAGGCATGGATTCGACGATGCGGCTGACTGCCATGGTTGCTTTCATCCTGATTGGCGCACGTTTGTTCAGTCTGGTGTTCCAGGGTGTCGGTGGCGGACACTGGATCGAGGGCATGCTGGCCAATCTTCCAGGCGGTCAGCTCGGCTTTCTTGTCGTCGTCAATATCTTCGTCTTCGTTCTGGCCTTCTTTCTCGACTTTTTCGAGATCGCCTTCATCGTGATCCCTCTGCTGGTTCCGGTGGCGACAAAGCTTGGGATTGATCTCATCTGGCTTGGCGTTCTGCTCTGCGCCAATATGCAGACCAGCTTCATGCATCCGCCTTTCGGATTTGCCCTGTTCTATCTGCGTGGCATTGCACCACCATCGATCAAAAGCACGGATATCTACCTCGGTGCCATTCCATGGTTGTTCCTTCAGCTCGCTCTTGTCGCGATCCTGATTGTCTGGCCTGGCAGTGTCACCTACTGGCTGGACAGTGGCACGCAGCTCAACCAGCAGCAGGTTGATGATGCCTTGAAGAACATTATCATTCCTGGTCTTGGCGGGCCATCAAGCCCCGGAGGCTTACCGGGCTTTCCCGGATTGGAGCCACCTCCGCTAAGAATCCAGTAAACCGGGATCGTTGCGGGAGCCTTGACAGGCCCCGCCTCAGGACATTTCGTCATGAGGGGAGAAGCAGCCATGAAACTCTACGACGCCGGACGTGCACCCAATCCGCGACGGGTTCGCATCTTTCTCGCCGAGAAAGGGATAACCATCCCTCTTGTAGCCATCGATATGGCAAAAATGGAGCACAAGAGCGCAGATTTCACTGCTAAAAATCCTGTGCAGCGTATTCCGGCACTGGAACTGGATGATGGCACTGTCATTTCAGAATCCGTTGCCATCTGCCGTTATTTCGAAGAAACCCACCCGGAACCAGCCCTTTTCGGCAAGAGTGCAAAGGAGCGCGCTGTCATCGAGATGTGGAACAGGCGCGTTGAACTCGGTCTTTTCAACAGCGTAGCCACAGCTTTCCGCCATTCCCATCCCTTTATGGCCGAGATGGAGAAGCCACAGATTCCTGCATGGGCAGAAGCCAACAGGGACAAGGCCATCGACAATATGCGCATGCTTGATGAGCAGCTTTCCCGCCATAGATTCGTCACGGGTGAAACCTACAGTATTGCTGACATCACATGTCAGGTCGCGGTGGATTTCATGAAGCTCCCCAAACTCTCCATACCGGATGATTGCATCAACCTGATACGCTGGCACGGCCTGGTTTCAGCCCGCCCAAGCGCATCGGCCTGACAATCATGCGGATTGTAATGACGCTTGCGGTTGTTTCGCTCGCTTTCGCCATGCCAGTTCTTGCCAGCGACACGCGCGCCTTGATTGGTGGTGAGGAGCTTCGCCAGATCATTTCCGACAACACAGTGACCGGCCGTCACGATACCGGCATGCCCTACAGCGAGTGGCACGCGCCGGACGGCCGTGTTCTGGGGCATAACAACCACGACCCCAATGAAAATGCCTGCTGGGATATTCGCGGAGATTCGGTCTGCTATTACTATGCAGGCGGAGCTGCACGCGGAACCTTCTGCTGGACCTTCAGACGTGTGTCGGATCAGGGCTTCCGCCTGCAATCCGTGGAATCCGGGCTTGGTGCTGCCGGCCTGCTTCAGGTGGGTAATCCCTATAACTTCAGCGAGAACGGCAAACCGTGGAAATGTGATCCATTACTGTCGCACAATTCGACACCCCGGCTACCGTTGAACCGTCATGCTGCTCGATACGCTGCTCGCTGATCTTCATGCATGCCGCATCTGCCGCGATGCACCGCGCTTCGGCCCACGGTTGCCGCATGAGCCAAGACCAATCATTCAGGCAACGGCCACTGTCAAAATCCTGATCGCCGGACAGGCTCCCGGCACCCGCGTCCACGCCAGCGGCAAGCCATTCACCGATCCATCGGGTGATCGCCTGAGGCAGTGGATGGGTGTTGACGAGACACAGTTTTACGACGCCACGCGCATCGCCATCGTTCCCATGGGGCATTGCTTCCCGGGACTGGATGCAAAAGGCGGTGATCTACCGCCGCGCCGGGAATGCGCACCCCAGTGGCGCGTGCGTGTGATGGAGTCACTTCCCGCTGTCGAACTGATCCTTGTCATCGGTCAGTATGCCAGGGACTGGCATCTGCCGGATCAAAGGAAACAGAGCCTGACAGAAACCGTGCAGGATTGGCGCGCGTTCAGCCGGAGCAATAATCCTCGCGTTATTCCCCTGCCCCATCCCTCCTGGCGCAACAGCGGCTGGCTGAAGAAACATCCATGGTTCGAAACGGATCTATTGCCAGAACTGCGCCATTCCGTTCAGCGGCTGCTGTAAACGCTGGAGCAGCGCCTCACTTTTCCAGACGCGCCACCAGGCTGGATGTATCCCAGCGCTGGCCACCCATTTTCTGCACTTCGGAATAAAACTGGTCCACCAGCGCCGTGACGGGAAGATTGGCGCCATTGCGCCGCGCTTCATCCAGGCAGATACCAAGATCCTTGCGCATCCAGTCAACAGCAAACCCGAAATCGAACTTGCCCTGATTCATGGTCTTGCCGCGATTTTCCATCTGCCAGGAACCGGCAGCCCCTTTCGAGATCACCTCAATCACAGCATCGACATCCATGCCCGCGCGCTTGCCGAAATGCACCGCCTCTGACAGGCCCTGCACCAGCCCCGCAATGGCAATCTGATTCATCATTTTGGCGATCTGCCCGGCTCCGGATGCGCCAAGCAGACGACAGGCACGGGCAAAACTCATGATCACAGGCTCAGCCCTGGCGTAAGAATCGGCATCGCCGCCACACATCACCGTCAAGGCACCGTTCTCCGCACCGGCCTGACCGCCTGAAACCGGCGCATCGATAAAGCCAAGACCAAGCGCTTTTGCCGCTCCGTGAAGCTCGCGTGCCACATCAGCAGAGGCGGTTGTATGATCGACGAAGACAGCTCCCCTGGCCATGGCCGCGAAGGCGCCATCCTTGCCAATCGTCACCGAGCGCAGGTCATTGTCGTTGCCGACGCAGGCGAAGACAAAATCCTGTCCTTTGGCTGCTTGCGCAGGTGTCCTCGCCGCCTCGCCGCCGCCATTCTCCGAGACCCATTTCTCCGCCTTGGCATAGGTGCGGTTGTAAACCGTCACATCGTGCCCCTTGGACTTGAGATGACGCGCCATTGGATATCCCATGACGCCCAACCCCAGAAATGCGACCTTTGCCATTGCTTGCTTCTCCTTAAACCACAGAAAAAGCGTCATAATTCATTTCATGTAAAAGCGCGAGGGATAGGTCAACATTTTCTCCAGAACAAGACGCTCCAGGGCATTAAGCACCCGTGTAAAATTGACGTGTACATGGCTTGCGAAAAAAACTGGATGCCCTACGACTGATCACCAGCCATGTGGCTTAACGGATTGTGCAAAATGCATTCCGTCTATCAGGGAGGATACGCATGAAGCGTCGTCAATTTTTGACAGCAGCCGCCGTTGGCGGAGCCGCTGTAGCAATTGCCAAACCAGCAATCGCGCAATCATCGCCAGAAGTATCCTGGCGTTTGACATCCAGCTTTCCGAAATCACTGGATACCATTTACGGCGCATCTGAAACGGTCGCCAAGATGGTCTCTGACTTGACCGATGGAAAATTCAAGATTCAGGTCTTCGCTGCTGGCGAAATCGTTCCAGGCCTTCAGGTCGCTGATGCGATCACGAATGGCACGGTCGAAATTGGCCATACCGCATCCTATTACTACATCGGCAAAGACCCGACCTACGCATTCGGAACAGCTGTTCCATTCGGCCTCAACTCACGCCAGCAGACGGCGTGGTGGATGCAGGGCGAGGGCGACAAGGTAATGAACGAGTTCTACAATACACAGAAGATCCATGCCATTCTGGCCGGTAACACCGGTTGCCAGATGGGTGGCTGGTTCCGCAAGGAATTGAAGACCCCGGCTGATCTTGCAGGTCTCAAGATGCGCATCGGCGGCTTTGCCGGACGTGTTCTGCAGAAGCTCGGTGCCATTCCCCAGCAGATCGCCGGTGGTGATATCTATCCAGCACTGGAAAAGGGCACCATCGATGGTGCCGAGTGGGTTGGCCCGTATGATGACGAAAAGCTCGGCTTCAACAAGGTCGCGCCGTTCTATTACTATCCAGGCTGGTGGGAAGGCGGAGCCATGCTCCACAATTTCGTCAACCTCGACAAATGGAACAGCTTGCCCAAGAGCTACCAGACTGCACTGACAGCAGCGTCTCACCACGCCAATGCAGACATGCAGGCAAAGTATGATGCCCGTAACCCTGCCGCTCTCAAGCGCGTTGTTGCCGGCGGTGCCCAACTGCGTCCGTTCTCGCCAGAAATCATGCAGGCTTGCTTCAAGGCCGCGCAGGAGCTCTATGCAGAAACTGCAGCGACAAACCCAGCCTTCAAGAAGGTTCACGACCAGCACATGGCCTTCCGTGGCGATCAGTATCTCTGGTGGCAGGTTGCCGAGTTCAACATGGATAACTTCATGATCCGTGCGAAGGCTTCTGGCCAGATCTGATCTGGATCTGTGTGACATACAAAAGAAAACCCCGGCGGAAACGCCGGGGTTTTTCATTGCGCTCATAGATTAGAAAAACAAGTTTCCGGCGTTATCCAGAACGCAGACTATGCATTCTCCGGCCGGTTGAACGGCAAGACCCTGACGCGACGCTTGCTGGCCTGATAGAAGGCATTGGCGACCGCAGGTCCGATTGGCGGAACGCCCGGCTCACCGACACCCGTAGGGCTGGCGGTCGACGGCACAATATGGACATCGACCTGCGGCATCTCGTCGAAGCGCAGTACCTCATACCCGTCGAAATTGCCTTCCACGACCTTGCCCCCATCCAGGGTCAATCGTGACTTCAGAACCGCGCCAAGACCAAACCCGACGCCGCCTTCGATCTGCGCCCGAATATTGTCCGGATTAACTGCAATGCCGCAGTCCACGGCGCAGGTGACGCGGTGTACTTTTGGCTGACCATTGACCATCGACACTTCGGCGATCTGTGCCACAAAACTTTCAAAGCTTTCGGCCAGCGCCACGCCATGAAAGCGTCCAGCAGCAAGCGGTTTGCCCCAGCCCGCTTTCTCGGCGGCAAGGCGAAGCACGGCCGCTTGCCGCGGATGCCCCTTCATCATGCCAAGGCGGTACTGGATCGGGTCCTTGCCCGCAGCTTCCGCCAGTTCATCGATGAAGGCCTCCACGGCATACGCGGTATGGGTGGAACCAACGGCGCGCCACCAGAGCACGGGAACGCCAACGTCTGTGGTTGTCAGATCAACCTTCATGTTCGGGAAGGCGTAAGGCAGCTCTTTTGCCCCCTCGACCGAGGTGATATCAACGCCGTTCTTGACCATGCCTGAGGCAAAGGGCGTTCCGGCCACAATGGATTGGCCCACGATATGGTTATACCACGCCGTGATAGTGCCATCCTTGTCGAGAGCCGCCTTGAGATAATGCACATAGGCCGGGCGATAACGCCCGCCGCGCATGTCATTCTCGCGGTCCCACTGCACGCGCACCGGACGTCCGCCCACGGCCCGCGATACAGAAACAGCTTCCTGAATAATGTCCCCATCGACAACCGCGCGGCGTCCAAAGCCGCCACCAGTCTTCATCACATGCATTCTCACCATATCCGGCGTGACGCCCGCGACCTGCGCGGCAATCGCCTGGTAGATATCGGGCATCTGATGGCCGCCCCAGACATCGACACG
>JANNRX010000463.1:0-2043 GCA_031401875.1 Hyphomicrobiales bacterium
ATTCTCGAAGGCTGTGCGTCTGACGGCGATGCAGCAGGAGTGCAGGCAAAGAAAGTCGGTGCCAGCCAATTTTCTTGTGGGCACCGCGAAGGGAAGACGGCTGGCGAACGAGGGGCCGATGACAAAGTCGAGCAGCCGCGGACAAGGCTCGCCTGCGGAACGAAGCAGTTTGCGGTCATCTGTTTGTGTGAATCCCAAGGCACCTAGGCGCGGCTGACTGTTAAACCGGGCCGTGATCTCCGGAATAAAATCATTCATCGGACGCGCATCGCAGTCGAGCAGGACGACAAGATCCTCGTCCATGAGTGACATGCCGACATTGACACTCGCGACATAGCCAAGATTTTTCGGGTTCTGGTGGATCACGACATTCCCGCCTTCGGGCCATGCCGGTGGCGCATCGGAGCCGTCATCCACCACCAAGACCCGGGTCACACCTTGCCCTGAATATCGGAGAACGGCCCGCACCGTTTCCAAGGTGGTGGGCCAGGCTTGGTAGTTGGTGATAAGCACGCCGATGCGCATGGGTGAGCCCGTCATTGGCCGAGACTACGGCGGATTTCATCGAGGTAGCGTTTAGCCACTGTCGTCTTGTGGTGTTTAAGAAGATGCTCGTTGGCGTGGGCGCGCAGTTCATGGATGCGGGATGGATCTCTCAGGAGGGCGATGATGGAAGCCGCCAGCGCCTCGCCATCCTGATTCGGAAAGGTGAGGCCGCAAGGGCCTATGGCTTCCGGGAGCCCGCCGCCACTGGAGCCGATGATGACGCAGCCGCAGGCGATACCCTCTAATGCCACGATGCCGAAGGGCTCATCCCAAATCGAAGGCACCACCATGATGCGATGCCTGTTCATCATCGCAACGAGTTCCGCCCCACGCAGCGATCCCGTAAAATTAACATGCTCATCGAGTCCATGATCATGAACCATCTTCTTGAGCGCCAATTCCTCGGGCCCGCTGCCGGTGATGGTCAACGTAGGGCGGATGCCCTGGGCGTGGAGCCTCGTTACAGCTTCCACCAGCATGTTGGCACCCTTGTCTGAAACGAGACGGCCAACGAAAATGAGGTCGCGAGTGCGCGGCAATTCCGGCATCAGCTTGAAAATGGAGTCATCGTAGGGATTGGGCACCACCACACATGGCGCGCTGTGGTGCGATGCCACCGCCGTGCTGCATGCGATGTTGCACGCAAACCTGCTCAAAAGGTATTTCAGTCGTCCCTGCCAGGTTAGTGCCTGTTCAGAATTCCAATAGGACCCTTGGTGACTCACGACCCATGGCCGGCGGATCAGGAGAAAGGGAAATACCGCGCGCAAGGTCACATTCATATGCACGACAACGTCACTCCATCGCACCAGTCGTATCAGCGCCACGGCACCAGGCTTGCGCACCACTCGATAGGGAAACACGCGATCACCCTTATCAGCAACCTGGCACGCCACGCAAACATCGTGGCCCAGCGCGGTAAATTCGGCTGCCAGCGATTCGGCCACATTTTCCAGTCCGCCGATCATCGGATAAAAGGCCCTGCTGTAGATGAGAATCCTCATGCCACTTCCTTAATATTCTCCAGGTAACTTGCCGCTGTAGCTGCAATGGAATGGGACTGATACCATTGAAAAACGGCGCCACTGATCCCATCAAACTCTTGCGCGGAACGGGGGACAACAAGGTCCGGTTGGTCAAGACAGTGCCTTCCGGCTTCCAGTCCGTCATTGAGACCTGATGCCGCACCCGGAATGACGCTGATGACTCCATGAGCTGCTGAAGCGGCAAAGAGGCCAGATTTCGCCAGCACTGTGGGATTGTAGATAAGATAGGAATAACGGATGTTCGCCAGCAAGGCAGAGGCTTGATCCGCATCAAGGAAGCCGGCCTGTTCGAAGCGAATGCCTTTTAGTGACGGCGTTTCCAGTGGGCGGCCGATGATTCGAATCATATGGACATGCAACAGACGGCAGCAGGTGGCCACTTCATCCCAAAATATCGGAGACGCTTCCTTCGGCCCGACGTTGCTGCTGAAAATCACTAGGCTGTTCTCAC
>JANNRX010000464.1:0-4881 GCA_031401875.1 Hyphomicrobiales bacterium
GTGCAAACGTATTATCAAGTGCAGACAAATTCGTTAGGCAAAAGCCACGGTATCGCCTCATACGTGTAGAACTCAGCAACAGTGCTTCGGCTGGCTTGGAGCCTGCGTGGTTTCTTTCGATGCTCAAAACCGGCGTATTGAAGGCGATAACCCCTCCTGCTGCTTCCAGATCCCCCTGAAGGGCAAGCATGTAGGCGTGGCTGTCAATGATGCCGGTCTGGGTGGATAAAAGCGCGGCCGAGCAGCGCAGATTGGGCTCCAGCCGCATGGCTTCATGACCGGAGAGCAGCGTCAGACCCTCGACATCATTGGCGAGGCCCTGACGATGGATCGCCTCGATTTTGACGGTTTCAGCCTCTGACGTCGCCACCATCAGCTTTTCGCATTTTCGGTGCGGCACGCCATGGCTTGCGCAGAACGCATAGAGTTTGCGCCGCCCTTCGACGCAATAGCGCGCCTTGGCAGATCCTTGCGGATAATACATGCCGCCGTGGATGACTTCGCTGTTGCGTGAAGACGTGCCGGTGCCGATGGCATCCGCCGCTTCCAGCACAATCACCTCATGCCCTTTGAGAGCAATCGCACGCGCTGCGGCCAACCCGACAGCACCCGCTCCGATAACGATGGCTTGCATGGGTTCTGTTTCTTTGCTCAGGGCTGCTTCAGTTCGATGCCTTCGAGCACCAGTTTGCAATCTGGAAATTTATCGGAACAATCTTTCAAGGCACCTTCGCCTACTTCTTTGATGCTTCTGCCAGCAAAGCGCCAGAACAGGCGCTTTTCCTTGGCGCTGAAGGCCATGGCCTTGTAGCCGGGGTCGAAAAGATACCGCTCAAGATTGTTCCGGCTCTTGTCCGTCAGCTCCAGGGCTTTCAGCCACGGCAAGACGACGGCAGGATTGTAGGTCGGAAGTTTCCAGTCCCGCAGGGAATTATCCGCTTCGCGCAGCCAGAGACGACGCCCGGCGCTATGGGTGTAGACATTATGTCCCTTTGGCTCCAGCTTGGGAATGCTGACGCGGCGGATATTGCTGTTCGTCTTCAGCGCGGACTCGTGCATCTGGTTCACAAGGATGGCCGGGAATAATTCGTCATTATCGGCGTATACCCAGAGCTGCGGCACTTTGCTGCGGCCCGCGAGCGATCCGAAAGCGGCAGCAAGTGCCACGTTGGCCTTGTCCTGACAATCGCCGAGGTTGAGCCCCCCGGAGACGTTGATGATGCCTTGCAATCCGGGAGGGTTGCGCGCTGCCAGCGCCACGGCGGTTGCACCGCCCGCTGAAACACCAATTGCGATGATACGATCCGTATCGGCATCCGGTCTTTGCTTCAGTGCCTCGATAACAGCCAGCGCTTCTCCGGCATCTGATAGGAATTGCTCCTCCAGGTTGAGCCCCTTGCAACTCACGAGGCCTGGAAAGGGTCCATCCGAGCGACCGAAACCACGGCGCGTGAAAGAGACGGAGAGCCAGCCGCGCTCTGCCAGATCACGGGCCTGCGCATTGTTGAAGGATGGCCGCGTATCGGCCATGGCGGAACCCAGGAAATCCTTGCCATGCAGAAACAAAGCCACGGGAAGCTTGCCTGTCGCCGCTTTCGATTTGGTGATCACGGCTTCAAGACGGAACAGCCGTCCGTCAATCCGGGCGTTGAAATAAGTCTCCTGAACCTCGAATTCCGTACGCGCCAGAACAACGGACGGCACAGCCAGCCATGATGCGATGGCGGCGGACAGAATCATGAAAAAAATGCGAGGATTCATCTGTTGCTGCCGCGACAAGACCGAGAGGTGACCATACCGCTCAAAATGGCAAAGAACGGGTGCCGGATCAAGTCTGACATCCCGATATTGCCGCTCTACACCCTGTCGAGGCCATAGAGCGTGTGCAAGGTCCGCACCGCGAGTTCGGTATAGGCCGCATCGATCAGGACGGAGAACTTGATCTCCGAGGTGGTGATGGCCCGGATATTGATGCCCTTGTCGGCCAGCGCCTGGAAAGCCATGGCGGCAACGCCTGCGTGGCTACGCATGCCGATGCCGATCGCGGAGATTTTCACGACGTCCTTTGCGCCTTCCACGGTGGTGAAGCCGATGGCTGAGCGGTTCTTCTCCAGCACATCCATTACGCGGTCATATTCCGCAGCGGGCGCCGTGAAGGTGATGTCGGTGTGGCTGCCGTCGGACGAGATGTTCTGCACAATCATATCGACGTTGACTTGCGCTTCCGCGAGCGGAGCAAACACCGCGGCTGCGACGCCGGGCTTGTCCGCCACACGGCGCAGGGTGAATTGTGCCTCATCCTTGGAGAAGGCAATGCCAGTCACATTTTGCTGTTCCACGATATCTTCCTCGTCGCAGATGAGCGTTCCGGGGTTGGGATTTGCAGGGTCATCAAAGGATGATCTTACATAGGTTTTCACGCGTTGCGCCATGGCGATCTCGACCGAGCGCACCTGCAGCACCTTGGAGCCGGCGGATGCCATTTCCAGCATTTCCTCAAATGCCACCTTTTCCATGCGCTGGGCCTTGGCCACCACGCGCGGGTCTGTGGTATAGACGCCATCCACATCGGTGTAGATATCACAGCGGTCCGCCTTGAGTGCCGCAGCTATGCCGACTGCCGAAGTGTCCGAGCCTCCGCGTCCCAGTGTGACGATCCGGCCGGTTTCCTTGTGGATGCCCTGAAAGCCGGACACAACCGCCACCTCACGGTTCTTTTCGAAAGCCGCGACAATGCCGGAGCCGTCGATATCCACAATACGGGCCGCACCATGGGCATCGCTGCCGTAAAGGGGCACCTGCCAGCCCTGCCAGGAGCGCGCGGGTATGCCCATGTCATTGAGGACAATGGCCAGAAGCCCGGATGTAACCTGCTCACCGGATGCCACCACGACATCATATTCGCGCGGATCATACAAGGCGGCAGCTTCCTTGCACCAGCCTACCATCTCGTTGGTCTTGCCGGACATGGCGGAAACCACCACGGCCACATCATGACCAGCCTTCCATTCGCGCTCGACATGCCGCGCCACATTCTTGATGCGTTCGACAGTGGCGACGGAGGTTCCGCCGAATTTCAGCACAAGGCGGGCCATGGTAATCGTGCAGTCCGAAAATCAATCTTGGTTTGCCAGCGGCGATATTGCCAATGGCGGGGAGGGTCGCGCGGCCTTATGGTGTCGGTAAACACAGGTGTCAATGCTCACAGCATCACGGGGACCATGGCGCAAGACACAAGAACCGCAAGCAGAACCGCAAATCGCATCGACGACAGCGAGGTTGAAAAATTCAATCGCCTCGCCAGCGACTGGTGGGACTCCGATGGGCGCATGAAGCCACTGCACAGGCTCAATCCCGTGCGGCTGACCTATCTGCGCGATACTCTGGCGGCGCATTTCGACCGTGACATCAAGGCGGTGCAGCCGTTCAAGGGCCTTTCATTGCTCGATATCGGCTGCGGTGGCGGGCTGTTATCCGAACCGCTGGCGCGGCTGGGCTTTGCCGTCACCGGCATCGATCCGGCAGGCAACAACGTGGATGTGGCAAAAGCCCATGCCACGAAATCCGGCGTCAGCGTGGATTACCGCAAGACCACGGCGGAAACGCTGGCGGTCGAAGGTCTCTCCTTCGATGCGGTTCTGGCCATGGAAGTGGTGGAGCACGTGCCGGACGTCCCGGCCTTTGTCGCGACTGCCGCAAGTCTGGTGAAACCCGGCGGGCTCTTCGCGGGCGCCACCATCAACCGCACCAAACGCTCCTTCGCGCTCGCCATCGTGGGTGCGGAATACGTGCTGCGCTGGCTCCCCGTCGGCACGCATTCCTGGGACAAGTTTGTAACGCCGGATGAGTTTGAGGCGGCGATTGCAGCAGGCGGACTTGGCGTGTTTGATCGGAGAGGCGTGGTGTTCAATCCGTTTGCGGATCGGTGGGCGTTGGCCGAGGATATGGCCGTGAATTACATGCTGGCGGCGCGGTGAGCTTGTCAGATGTTGGCAAATATGCCAACATTTTAGAATGAGACGGATCTCGTGGGTCAAAGTAGCCTTCAAAGAGTTTAATCGCTTTCCTCAAGGGGTGCAGGAACAAACGAAATTTGCTCTTGAAATCGCGGCAGCTGGCCAGATGGCCGACATAGCCAAGCCGATGAAAGGTTTTGAGGGCGGAATTTATGAAATCGCATTACCCTACAGAGGTGATGCCTATCGCGCTGTTTATGCTGTCAAGATTGGTGCCGATCTTTGGGTGGTTCATGCCTTTCAGAAGAAGTCGACACAGGGGATCAAGACCCCGCAACGCGAAATTGATCTCATTCGCCAACGCCTGAAGCAACTGAAGGAACTTGAGCCATGACAGATATACTCGAAGTGATCCGTGGCAGTGGCAATGTCTTTGCTGATTGTGGTGATGCTGACGCGGAAGCCAAGAAAATGAAAGCCATCATTGCTGCTGAAATCATTGCCACGCTCGATAGGCGCAATTTGAGCGTCAGGGCTGGAGCCAAGCTTGCACAAGTCGATGCCTCCGACATTCAGCGCATCCGCAATGCTGACCTTTCCCGCTTCACAATCGACCGCTTGGTGAGGGTGGCCTATCGTCTTGGCCGATTTGTCGAGATGCGGGTCTTGCCGGATCAGGCGGCTTGAAGGGGGCGAGCCAGTATCAATGCACATCAAGCGATTGAAGATCAAAAACTACAAAGGCTTCAACGAGTCTGACTGGATTGAATTTGGACCGGGTTTCAATGTCATTGTTGGGCATAAGCGATGCAAAAGTTGAGTATAGAAAAACGCAGCACTCAATCGCGATCACGGATTGGCTCCTAAAAAATGATCCTGACAGCATCAGAGAACTGATTGAATATGTAGTCAGTCTCGTTCCCAA
>JANNRX010000465.1:0-2524 GCA_031401875.1 Hyphomicrobiales bacterium
AGAGCATGAACCCGCAGACCGCGCAGCAACTCAAGTCCATTGTGGAGCGCATCGAGCGGCTTGAGGAAGAAAAGAAGGCTCTCGGCGACGACATCAAGGAAGTCTATGCGGAAGCCAAGGGGAACGGCTTTGACGCGAAGATCCTGCGCAAGGTTGTCTCGATCCGCCGTCAGGAAACGGCGGAACGGGTCGAGCAGGAGCAGCTTATCGATCTTTATCTTCTCGCGGTTGGCACGAAAGACTGAGCTTTCGTTATCAAGCGCTCAGGTCAAGTTTGAATCTGGCAAAGCCATTTTCACCTTCGCCAATGAAGGATAGCCCCTTGATCGTCTGAACCAGCGCTTTCGCTTTAGGGTTGCTCTCAAAAACCACATTGCTGGCGCCTGGAATGGATTTGAGGCTCCAGTTGTTGTCAGCCCTGGGTTCGAGCGTAGCCGTTTTCTGGAAGAACTTGATGATCACATCGCGGGTGGCATCGGGTGCATCGACCACAATGGTGGAGCCATCATTGCCGGCAAAATTGCCGCCACCGGAAGCGCGGTAATTGTTGGTCACGACCACAAAGGCCTGCTCCGGTGTCACCGGCTGCCCCTGATAGGCAAGATTGACGATCCGGCTGGCATCCGCATTTACAAGCTTGCCCATACCGTCAAATCTGGAGGGTTGCGAGACATCAACCTGATAGGTCACACCATCGATAATATCGAAATTGAAGGCGGGAAAAGCCGCATTGACCAGCGGTTGGGGGCTGTCATCCCCCTTGATCTGGTTGAACTGGCCAGCTGAGCGCTCCAGCCAGTCCTTAAGCTGCTGGCCGTTCACTTTCACGGCTTTCAGCGTGTTGGGATAGATATACAGATCAGCGACATTCTTGAGCGCCACCTGCCCTTCGGCAATCTGGGTGAAAAATTCCACGCCACCACGCCCGCCTGCCTTGAACGGTGCGACCGCCGACAACAGCGGCAAGGCGGCATAGGGACCATTGGCAAGCAGCGGTTTTGTGTACCAGATCTGGGCATCGGAAATGACCTGCAAAGCTGCATTATCCGCAATCAAGGCAAAGTAGGTGTCCATGGCCTTTGCAGTCTTGCCGACCGGACGGCGGACATATTCCAGTGTGGCGTCATGATCCGCCTGCACGGATGCGAGCATGTCAGCATCTGCCTCCACAAGAGGGATAACCTTGCCTGCCTCGCGTTTGAAAATGGGCAAAGTACCAACTGAATGGTCGATCACCTTGAAGTCGCCACCGCTTTTCTGGATGGTCAGATCGATCTGGCCGAGATGACTGCCCCAGAAACCGGCCATTACTGTGGGGATACCATTCAGCGTGCCTTTCTCGATATTGATGCCGGCCCTGTCCTTGAAAACAGGCCCGGGGAAAACAAGATGCGAATGCCCGGTGAGGATCACATCGATGCCGGGCACGAACGAAAGATACAGCGCCGCATTCTCGTCCTTGCCTTGGGCAGGAGCGTTCGAAATGCCGGTATGCGCCAGGGCGATGATGAGATCGGCTCCCCGTTCCTGCATTTCAGGAACCCAGGCTCTGGCACTTTCAATGATATCGCGCGTATCAAGCTTGCCCCTCAGATGCGTCTGGTCCCATTGCATGATCTGGGGTGGCGTGAAGCCAATGACGCCGATTTTCATGCGGTGAGGCATGCCGGTTTCGTCCACCATTTCACGATCAAGAAGCACATAGGGGCGAACCAGCGTGTCATCGCTGCGGACGCTGCCTGCGAGCTGGCCTCTGGCGACATTGGCGCAAACCATGGGATGCTTCGCCCCGGCCAGTGCTTTTGCGAGAAATTCCAAGCCGTAGTTGAACTCATGGTTGCCGAGCGTGCCGGCATCGAATTTGATCTGGTTCATGGCCCGGATGATGGGATGGATGTCTCCCGCCTTGAAGCCGCGCTCATGCGCCATCAGATCGCCCATCGGGTTCCCTTGCAGGAAGTCACCGTTTTCAAACAGCAGTGTATTCTTGACCTCGGCGCGCGCTTTGCCAATCAGGCCTGCGATCCGTCCAAGGCCAACGGTGTCATCGGGTTGGTCCCGGTAATAATCATAGGAATGGACATGCATATGAATGTCCGTGGTCTCCAGAATACGCAGCTTGATCATGACCTTGCTGGGGGATGGCGATTGCGCCACTGCGTCAAGGGCCATCATACCAGCGGCTGCGGCACCAGCGGCAATCGCATGTCGTCTGTTCAGACCCGGACGCATTGTATCAGACATGGCCAATGATGGTTCCTTTTGAACTTTAATCTGGAGCGTAAAGATCTTTACAGCAAGAGGGCATCAAAACACTGTCCTATGATGCCTTTTTGATGGTTCACGCAGAATAACGGGATACACGATCAAGAGGTTAACCCGAACCAAAGCGCTCGGGATGCGACGCGGCGCCCGAAAGCTCATCAAAGAGGCTTTCAGGATCTTCGCAGACCGCCTCTCCCTCCACTTCGAACAGGAATTCCGGCGCGGAAAGTCCTGCCACTTGCAGATAGGTTGATGCTGG
>JANNRX010000466.1:0-22392 GCA_031401875.1 Hyphomicrobiales bacterium
CGCTCGGCGCTCCGAGCTTCGCCGAGAAGGTCAAGCTCCTCGAGGCCATCGATGCCTATGCACGCGGCAAGGACGAGCGCGTCCGCCAGGTGACGGCGTCGCTCGCCGGCTCGTGGCAGGTTGTCGAGATTCTGCGCGCCGACGGAACGCTTGAACTCTATGCCACCGAGGGCCTCAACCGCGCTGCCGTGCATATGACGACAATGCGGGCGGGCGAGGGCCTTGTCGGTCTCATTGTCGAAACGGCTGAGGTTCTCAGCATTTCCGATGCCCAGCAACACCCGCGCTTTTCCTACAAGCCGGAGACGGGCGAGGAAATCTACAATTCCTTCTTGGGCGTGCCTGTTCTGAGAGCAGGCAACACCATCGGTGTTCTGGTTGTGCAGAACTCGGCGCGGCGCAGCTATTCCGAAGAGGAAATGGAAGCGCTGCAAACGACGGCCATGGTTCTTGCCGAAATGATTGCCACGGGCGAACTGGCGGCACTCGCCAATCCGGCAGCGGGCGGCATTGCCATTCGCAAAGCACTGTCACTGACGGGCATACCCATCGCGGATGGTGTTGGGCTCGGCCATGTGGTGCTGCATGAGCCACGCGTGGTGATCAAGAATCTGGTCGCGGATGATACGGCGCTTGAGCAGAAGCGGCTGGAAGAGGCTTTGCAGGCCATGCAAACTTCGCTTGACAGCCTGATTGACCGAGATGGCTCCGGACCTGGCGAGCACCGTGAAATTCTCGAGACATTCCGCATGTTTGCCCACGACAGAGGCTGGCTCCGGCGCATGCGCGAGGCCATCGATTCGGGCCTGACGGCAGAAGCCGCCGTCGAGCGCGTGCAATCGGATACCCGCGCCAAGATGCTGCGCCAGACCGATCCCTATTTGCGTGAACGCCTGCATGATCTGGATGATCTCGCCAACCGTTTGCTCCATCAGCTGACGGGCGAGGCTTTCACTCTGGCAGCGGGAGCCCTGCCGGAAAACGCCATTCTCGTTGCGCGCGCCATGGGCCCTGCCGCACTTCTGGAATATGAGCGCTCGCGGCTGCGTGGTCTTGTACTCGAAGAAGGTGGTGCAACCAGCCACGTCGCCGTTGTGGCACGGGCGCTTGGCATTCCCACGGTTGGCGAAGTGGAAGGGCTGTCGAGCCTTGTGGAGCAGGGAGATGCTATCATCATCGATGGCTCCACCGGCGATGTGCAGATCCGTCCACATGTGGATCTTGAGGCGAGTTATGCGGAAAAAGCCCGTTTGCGGGCACGCCGTCAGGAACAATACCGCGAGTTACGCGACAAGCCCTCGGTTTCGAAGGATGGCGTGGCCATCGATCTCCAGATGAATGCCGGCCTGCTCGTTGATATGCCGCAGCTGTCCGAGGTCAATGCGGCGGGTATTGGCCTGTTCCGCACGGAAATCCTGTTCATGGTGGCGCCTTCGATGCCCCGCGCCGAGGCGCAGGAAGCGCTCTACCGGGCTATCCTGCAATCAGCGGGCGGCAAGCCCGTGACTTTCCGCACACTCGATATCGGGGGCGACAAGATCCTGCCCTACATGCGCAAGGTCGAGGAGGAAAACCCTGCGCTTGGCTGGCGCGCTATCCGCATCGGCCTGGACAGGCCCGCACTCCTCAAGGCACAGTTGCGTGCCATTCTGAAAGCCTGTGCGGGACGCGTGGCGCGAATCATGTTGCCGATGGTGGCGACGGTTCAGGAATACCGCGATGTCCGCATGATGCTGGATCGGGAGAGGGCCTATCTCGCAAAACACGGCCACCAGGGCCCGCGCGACGTGAAGCTTGGTGTCATGCTCGAAGTGCCTTCACTGCTGTTTGATCTGGAGAATCTGCTCAATCACGCCGATTTTGTCTCCATTGGCTCCAATGACCTGATGCAATTCATGTTTGCCATCGACCGGGAAAATCGCCGCGTTGCCAACCGCTTTGACACGCTGAATCCCTCGATGCTGCGCGCACTCGGCATGGTTGCGCAAAAAGCGGCAAAGGCAGGCAAACCTTTCACGATCTGCGGCGAGATGGCGGGACGGCCTGTCGAGGCGATGGCGCTGATCGCCATGGGCTTTCGCACCTTGTCCATGTCGCCCGCTGCTGTCGGTCCGGTCAAGGCGATGATACTCGCTCTTGATGTCAACGGGGTTTCGCAAGCAATCAATACAATGCTCCTGGATTGCGATGGCTGCTCCAGCCTGCGCGCACAACTGACGGCTTATGCGGAAGTGCAAGGTATACCGATTTAGGACCTATTTATTTTCCGTCAGCAGGATTTTGACAGCAAAGGCCCCGAAAATACCTGCGAAGGCATAATCGATGATTCGCATGATTTGCGGATTGCGCTTGAGATGTTCGATGAGCCGTTCGGCACCCAGAATCATCAGAACGCAGAGTGGCAGCGAGAAAACCACGAAATAAACCCCAAGAAACGCCAGTTTTCCGGCCGCATTGGCATCATTCGCGGAGATAAATTGCGGCAGAAAGGTCACGAAGAACAGGATGATCTTGGGGTTGGACAGATTGATCATCAAACCAGTGGCGAAGTTTCTCGCGAAAGATCCGGGTTGCGACGTTTCCTCGCGCATGGTCAGCGCCGAGCCATTGCGGATGGCATCGAAAGCCAGCCAGGCCAGATACAGCGCCCCCCCGATCTTGATCGCCAGAAAGGCATTGGGTGAAGCCGCGATGACAGCCGACAGGCCTACAGCCGCCAGAACCGTATGCAGCAGACATCCTGTCGAGGCTCCCAGAAGGGCGGCCATTCCCGCCCGACGCCCGCCTGCAATGGTGCGCGAAAGAAAGAGGCTCATATCAGGGCCTGGTGTCACGAAAAGAATAAAACAGGCCACTGTATAACTGAGCAGGATGGATGCGTCGGGAATAAAGCTTGCTGGAATGAAAGCCATGGAATGCGTACCTGCCTCTGCCGACACAGTTTTCCTATCAGCCGGATTCCCGGAGAACAAGACAGATATCAACAAGCAAGTCTGGATGGATGATCGCTTCAGCAGATCGCTTGTCAAAGGCGTGTTGGCAGTGTAAAAAGATGTTGATGGTGTCGATAGCAAGAAAATTGCTCCGCCCCGAAACCTCCAGAAACACTTGAAACAAGCGGTTTGGTTTTTCGATCACAGGATCGAGTTTGGCTAACAGGCGTTAGGGGCGCACTGGTCATTTCGAATACGACAAAGCACGGTTTGGCGATTTTCTGATGACGGGAGATCCCCGCATTCAGCTGCTACGGCGCATGCTTTGCGATATTCAGCCTGATTTTCAACCCCAACCCCATTCTTGATCTGCAACAGGGATAGTTGATGAGACCCGGACAAAAAAATCGCATGCGCAGTGGCCGCGGCAACAGTAATAACAGCAATAGTGGCGGCAATCGACGCGGTCCCAATCCACTGACCCGATCCTACGAGTCAAACGGACCCGATGTGAAAGTGCGCGGCACGCCGCAACATATTGCCGAAAAATATGTCCAACTGGCGCGCGACGCCCATTCTTCCAGCGACACGGTGATGGCTGAAAGCTACCTGCAGCACGCCGAGCATTACTATCGCATCATTTCCGCAGCACAGAACGCTCAGCAGGTTGCCTATAATCAGGCCAACGGCATTCCCAATGCGGCGGATGACCAGGAAGACGAGGATGAGTTTGAGGTGGCGGGATCAGACCGCTTCACCTTCCGTACGCCGCAATCGTTCCTGCAACCCGGCGCTCCGGGCTACAGCCCGCCATCTTATCAACCGAACCAGACGCAGCCTTATGCGGAGGGTGGTGAACAACCTGTTGTCAGCGACGCACAGCCGATGGAAGGCAGCCAACAGCCTTACCAGCCGCAGCCACGCGGCGAACGCCCCTATGGAAGCCGCCGCCCGACCTTCGAGGAGCGTCAGGACAGACCCGAGAGGCAGGATCGCCCTGAACGGCAGGACAGGCCCGAGAGACAGGATCGTCCTGAACGGCAAGACAGGCCTGAACGGGGAGATCGCAATCCCCGTCGCTTCGGTCGTGATCGGCCGTTTGGGGACCGCTATCCAGGGGATCGAAGCAATGGTGAAAACCGGCAAGGTGGAGAACGCCCGGCTTTTGCGCCGCTGAACGCGGAAGCGGCTGTCATGGACTCTGTTCAGGAGCAGCCCGGACTGCCCTCATTCATCACCGCGCCTGTGCGTCCTGCCCTGGCCGATGATGCGATATCCGTATCAGCCTCACCCATTCTGGTGCCTGATGCGGCTGGCGATGCAGCACCTCCACGCCGCCGCAGGCGCGTGCGTGCGGAAAACCCGGTCATCGCTGACGGGGGAGATGACGCGCTCTGATCATTAGACCGGCATCAGCCGGTCGCCGGGGCGGATCATGCCGCCCGAGATGATTCTGGCGTAAACACCGCAATCATGGTGGCTGAAATTCTGTTCCAGCAGCTCAACCATGCGCAGATCACGCAGGCCCGCCTGTGGATCAACATCCGTCGCCGCACAGCGGTCGATGCGCTTGGTGACAAGAAGGATGGCTTCTCCAAGCCGGATTTTCTGATCAATAAGGGCAAACTCACCCCAGGGGCCAAGCCCTTCCACATGGACATTGGCACGAAAGCGCAATGGATCGAGGCTCGCCCTGCCCGCTGCCTTTGCGATGGCATCAACGCTGGCAAGATCGATAATCGAGAGAAAGCCTGACCGGCTATCCATGAAGCGATAGCTTGGTGGTGCGACAAGAAGCTTTGGTGCGCCACGCAGTTCATCCGCGAATGCCTTGGCATAGAATGCTTCGATGGCGCCCCGTCCGGCCTCTGTGCCAAGATCGCCCGATGCCACAACCGCGCCGCCCTGCATGACCGAGAGAACACCGCTCGAATCATCATACCGCGTCCTGAAGCGCGCCAGACGTTCCTGCCGCATCAGCATCAGATATTTGAGCTTGGGCAAATGTTCAGCCGCTTTCGGATCAAACCCGGATGGTCCATTTTCAATCGCGAACATCCTGTCACCGGGAAAATGCGCATCAGATTCCAGCACAGCTTCTGTGAGTTGCTCTGGCGAGAGGCCTTTGACCGGGTAGCGGTACAGCGAGGTAATCGTGGCGTTCATCGTCATTCCTCAAGAGCTTTCCCGTAGAGCAGAGCCCGCACCCTCTTCAAAATGACTTTTTGTGATGGCTCGGCGCGAAAACACTAATGGGACTCAGCGCAAGCCGTCTTCGCCCTTGATTTCGTGCTTCTGCAACCCGCCGATGCGCGGCAGCGGGCGACCTGAATTGGTGATGGCGATAGCAACCACGATTTCGTTGCGGCGCGGTGCATCGCTGACGCGCGCTTCGATGGCGTCGAAATGCGAGCGCACGAAAGCCGCATCCTTGTGACCAAGCGGCACATCGATGGCGGTTCCGAGGCCGCCCATCTTCTTGGCTGAGGGAATGAGCGCCGGGCCTTTGATCAGAGCGGCACGCACCGGCGTTCCCATCCTGGGATGCAGGATCGCAGCCGCATGCTCAAGTTCGCCCGCGTCACCCACGATGGCGGCCTTTCCAAAGCTCTCCGCCTGCTCCGGCTTGATTGCGAGTGCCATCAGGCAGCGTCGGGTGAGAAGATCACCCAGTTCCACGCCGATCTCCGTCAGCACGGAAAGATCCTGCACGAAGCGTCCGGCGCAGGGGTTCGTGATGACGGCACAGGCGACGGCACGCCGGGTTGGAGGAGCGATGCGCTGGCCCATCTCGATGGCGGTTTCATCCAGCATGATCACGATCTTGCGGATATCGGCACCCATTGGGTCTGTCCCGCTCACCTCTGGCCGTCCCAGACCTTGATCTCGGACGGTTTAAGGCCACCCACCCGCTCGTGGATGCGGGCACCCGTCGTCATCACCAGCACATAAACCAGTTCATCGGCACGAGGGTGGCCAGGAACACCCACCTCCATCGCATCAAAATGCGAGCGCACATAAGAGGCATTGATATGGGTGATCGGTACATCGAGCCGCGCGCCCGGCCCGCCGACTTTCTTGGTGGAAGGAACAATCGCCCTGGCATCACCAAGCAGTTCGCGCATGGCATAGCCGCCAGGTACATGCCAGAGCGCGCCATGCTCCAGTTCGCCCGCCTCGCCGACGATGGCCCCTTTGCCATAACCAGCGATACCCTTCGGATCGCCGCCAAGCGCATCGATGCAGCGTTGCGCCATAGCAAGACCCGGCGCTTTCAGCGCCTCCATCATGGGCGTGATATCCGGCTCATAGCGGCCCGCAAACGGGTTGGTCAGTATGGCGAGCACTGCGGCACGCTTCAGCACGTGGCCCGGCGCCGGGCCGGTCTCCCGCATGATCTCTTCGGTGATCGTGGCGATACGGCGAATTTCGATGAGGCTCGACATGATGCTTCTCTCAATGACCCAGAACGACAGGTGCGCGTTCGGCAGGGGGGGTAGAACGCGAGCGCCCGGTGCGGATGATACCGTCGATCACCACCATGCCAATACCGGGAAGGTCTCCGAAGCTGAGAGCTTCCAGCAGATCCTTGCAGGCGGAATGCTGCGGCTTGTCCATGAAGACCAGATCGGCCGGTTTGCCAATCGCGATCAATCCGCCATCAAGTGCGCGTTTCTTCGCAGTATTGCCGGACGCGAGACAGAGAGCCTGTTCAGCGGGCAATCCTCCCATCGAAGCCATCAGCGTCACCATGCGGATCATGCCATTGGGCTGCACGCCGGAACCAGCGGGCGCATCTGTGCCCAGCAGAAAATCCTTGAGCCTGCCATTGGCGCGGCAGGCTTCCAGTGCGACCAGCGCGGATTTCTCGTTGCCATTATGGACGACTTCCAGTGAGCCCTGCGCCTGATCACACAGCGCCCTGACACAGGCGTGCGAGATGGATGTGGGTCCCCCGTTGATATGGCTCACCACATCCGGCTGCGCTTCCAGAACATCCTCGCGGCTGACGAAATGTGAGCCTGCAATGGAAGGCCCCCCGGTGTGCATGATTGTCTCAAGTCCGATCTCGCGGCACCAATCCACCACTTTTTTCGCATCCGCGCCCTTGGCCACCGTGCCGAGGCCAATTTCGCCGATATGGCGAATGCCAGAGGCTTTCAATGCGGCATAGACATCACGCGCAAAGCCAAGCTCCGGCACGGGTGCGCCAGCGATCACCTTGGCGCCGATGGGACGAAAGTTCTGAAAGCAACGCTGGGCCGTGATAGCGAGCGCTTTCACGCCCTCGGCGTCCCTCGGGCGACCGGGCAGATGCACCTCCCCCGCCGAAACCAGCATGGTGACGCCGCCGTTGACGCCCATCTCGATCCAGCCCAATTGATTCTGGCGCGGTGTCCAGTCTCCAAAAACGGGATGGCAGTGGCTGTCAATCAGGCCTGGGGACACCGGCGAGCCCATGGCATCGATTGTCAGTGTTGCAGCGGAAAGATCAAGATCACGCGCCTTGCCGATGGCAGTGATGCGTCCATCCACGGCGATGATCGTATCGGCATCCAGAAGCGGCTGATCGAGATCACCAGAAAGCACCAATCCCAGATTGATGACGACAAGCTTGCCCTGCATGGGTGCATTCGTGATTTCAACGGCCAACTGATATTTCCCTGTTTCCTGCAAACCTCGTCCCGAGCCTGTTGAAGGATGAGGACACCATGCAATGTTTCAGGACTTGACCGCGATGGCAACAGCCACGCCAGCCATAATGCCAGCCGTTCCCCTGTTGATCCGTTTGAGAGCCTTTTCTGAGCTAAAAACACGCCTTGCCCGGTCCGCCAGCAACAGTGCTGTCACTAGCACGGGCGTCAGCACCAGAAACGCCATGGACATCAGCTGGAGATAAATCAGCGGCGTGATGGCGCTCATGTCAATCACGAGCGGCATCAGCGCCATGAAGAACACGATGACCTTGGGATTGCCGAGTGTCAGCAGCAACGAACCCAGAAAGCTGGTCCAGGGGGCTGTATCCGCTGGCCTTGCAACCACATCATCGCCCCTTACGGGTGCCGTCCATATCTTCCAGGCCACAAAGAGGAGATAAACGCAGCCCGCATATTTGATCAGCCTGAAAACCAGCTCAAAGGTCTGGGCAATCAGCGCAAGGCCCGTTGCCGCCACTGTCAGCCAGATCAGATCACCCACGATAAAACCCGCAATGAAAGGAGCAGCACCTTTCGTTCCCTGCGCAAGGCCGCGTGCCACAATGGCAGCAAGCCCTGGTCCCGGCGAAGCGACGGCGACGAAATAGATCGACGCAAAAACAAAAAGCGCGGTAAAGCTCATGGAAATGCTGGTTTCATGAAAAAGCTGGTTTCATGGCGGTTTGACCTGTCACGGAGCTGTGAGTGGACTTTAGGACATTGTGGACAAAAAAAGGCAGAACATGACTTCGGGTCTTGTGTCCGAAATTTTACGCCATATGTCTACGCACTGATTGAACCACAGCTTTCTGATGTACATTAGGAATAAGTAGAATGGCGCGCGATATCGTCGATCTTGAACCAATCGGCGGTAAAGCCGAGCTTGTTGCCTGGATCGAGAAGGGCGCGAAACCGGAAAGCCAGTTCCGGCTCGGCACGGAGCACGAGAAAGTGCCGTTCTACACCGCTGGCAACACTCCGGTGCCCTATGAGGGCGAAAAGGGCATCCGCCGCATTCTTGAGGGCATGGAAGGCCTGCTCGGCTGGGAGCCGATCATGGAGGGTGATCACCCCATCGGCCTCGCGGATGTGACAGGCGGTGGTGCGATCTCGCTGGAACCGGGTGGCCAGTTCGAGCTCTCGGGTGCGCCAGTCTCGACACTGCACGAGACACAGACTGAAACCGTCGCGCATCTGATGCAGGTCAATGAAATCGCGGCCCCGCTGGGCATCCAGTTCCTGACGCTGGGCATGTCACCGCTCTGGACAAGGGCGCAGACTCCCGTGATGCCGAAGGCGCGCTATGAGATCATGGCGAATTATATGCCCAAAGTTGGCTCCAAAGGCCTCGATATGATGTTCCGCACCACCACAGTGCAGGTGAATCTCGATTTTTCTTCAGAGGCCGACATGGTCAAAAAGCTGCGTGTCAGCGTGGCTTTGCAGCCGCTGGCGACCGCGCTTTTTGCCAATTCGCCCTTCACAGAAGGAAAACCCAACGGGGCGCTGAGCTATCGCTCCGAGATCTGGCGTGACACGGACAATAACCGTTCCGGCATGATGCCCTTTGCCTTTGCCGCAGACATGGGTTTCGAGCGCTATGTCGATTACGCACTGGATGTGCCGATGTATTTCATCAAGCGCGGCGACAAATATCTTGACGTGACAGGCTCATCGTTCCGCGATCTTCTTGCCGGCAAACATCCTGCCTTGCCTGGCCAGAAAGCGGTTATTTCCGACTGGGCCAATCACCTCTCCACGATCTTTCCTGAAGTGCGCCTGAAGCGTTATCTGGAAATGCGCGGTGCCGATGCCGGGCCGCTCACCATGCTGACCGGCCTGTCGGCGTTCTGGGTGGGGCTGCTCTACGACCGCACCGCTCTCGACGCCGCCTGGGATATCGTCAAGGACTGGACGGCCGAGGAGCGTCAGCAACTGCGCGATGATGTGCCGTCAAAGGCCTTGCATGCCGTGATCCGCGGCAGGCGGTTGCAGGACATCGCACTGGAGGTTCTGAAGCTCTCGCGTGCGGGGCTTGCCGCGCGCCACAGGCTTGATGCCGCAGGCCGGGACGAGACGCATTATCTTGATGCCGTGGATGTAATTGCCCTTACAGGCCGTACACAGGCCGAGAATCTTCTCGATCGCTATCACACAGTCTGGGGCGGCTCGGTGCAGCCTGCCTTCAGCGAATGCGTGTTCTGAAGCATGTCGCGAATAAGTGGAATCCGATTATTCGAGGACGACATGCTCTAAGTATATGGTGAAGATCACGTTTTTCGAATATTGATTAATCAATCAAAATGCGACGTGATCTAGGGTTTTGCACCAAGATGGTGCGTCCTTCGAGGCTCCTCAGCTTACGCTCCGTCGCACCTCAGGATGAGGATATCAGTGCCTGGCACCGACAATATTTTTGATGCAATTCCCAACAGTTCTCATCCTGAGGTGCGAGCGCAGCGAGCCTCGAAGGACGCACCGCCTTGATGCAATACTCCTGCAAGAGGGGAGAAGGGATGCGGAAGATGGCGATTCTCAAGATTGCTTCGGCAGCCAACTCAGAGCACGCCCTTCGCCTTGAACGCGGCGGTGATCTCCTCCAGTACCGCTGGATCGTCGATTGTGGCAGGCATGGACCAAGGCGTCCGATCAGCGATCTTTTTCATTGTACCGCGCAGGATCTTGCCGGAGCGTGTCTTGGGCAAGCGCGGCACCACGATGGCGAGCTTGAAGGCTGCCACCGGGCCTATGCGGTCGCGCACCATCTGAACGCAGCTCTTTTCGATATCGGCAGCATTTTCGTTGACACCGTGTTTCAGCACGATGAAGCCGCAGGGAACCTCACCCTTCAAGGCATCGGCGATGCCAATCACCGCGCATTCAGCGACAGACGGATGGGAAGAAAGAACCTCCTCCATGCCGCCGGTGGAAAGCCGGTGCCCCGCAACATTGATGATATCATCAGTGCGGCCAAGAATGGTGATCATGCCATCCTCGCTGATCACGCCCGCATCCGACGTTGAAAAATATCCCGGGAATTGCGCGAGATAGGAATCCCTGAAGCGCGCATCCTGTTTCCACAGGGTCGGCAGGGAACCTGGTGGCAAAGGCAGCTTCACGGCGATGGTGCCCATGGTCCCACGGGGCAGTTCTTTGCCCGCCTCATCAAGACAGGTCACGTCCCAGCCGGGCATGGCTGCCGAGAGCGCCCCATGCTTCACCGGAAGGTGTGATACACCCAGCGGATTGCCCGCGATGCACCAGCCGGTTTCGGTCTGCCACCAATGGTCGATGACCGGGCGGTTCAGAATGGTCTCGGCCCAGGCAAGTGTATCCGGGTCAGCCCGCTCGCCGGCTAGAAACAAAACGCGAAAGCGCGAGAGATCATGGCCGGCTAACAGCTTGGCTTGCGGGTCCTCTTTCTTGATGGCGCGAAAAGCCGTTGGTGCAGTGAAAAGCGTTGTCACGCCATGCTCCGCAATCACGCGCCAATAGGCACTGGCATCTGGTGTGCCGACTGGCTTGCCCTCGTAGATAATCGTCGTGCAGCCCGCCAGCAGCGGTCCGTAGACGATGTAGCTGTGACCGACGACCCAGCCGATGTCGGAAGCGGCCCAATACACCTCGCCGGGCCGGACGCCGTAAAGATTGGCCATGGACCAGTGCAACGCCACCATATGACCGCCGTTGTCACGCACCACACCCTTGGGCTTGCCGGTGGTGCCGGAGGTGTAGAGGATATACAGCGGATCGGTCGCTTTCATGCGAGCGCACGGCACGGTGATCCCACTTTTGATCTCGGTGTCGGCCACCAGCCTTGCCTTGGCCCAGTCCTGATCACGCCCATCGCTGAGAGAGGCCGCAAGCTGCGGTCGATGCAACACGATGGTGCGCTTGACCTTGTGGCGGGCAAGGCTGATCGCCTCATCGAGCAGCGGCTTGTAGGGCACGATCTTCTGACCTTCGATACCGCAGGAGGCTGCGAGAATCAGCTTTGGTGTGGCATCATCGATGCGGGTCGCCAGTTCCTTCGCCGCAAAACCACCAAAGACCACGGAATGAATGGCGCCGATGCGGGCGCATGCGATCATCGCGATGATCGCTTCGGGAATCATCGGCATGTAGATGATGACACGGTCGCCTTTGCGAATGCCGGTATTCAGGATCATGCGGGCGGTTGCGATGACATCCTTGAGAAGCTCCGCATAGGTGATGTGGCGCTTTGTCTGGGTGACTGGGCTGTCATAGATCAGCGCTGTCTGCTTGCCGCGCCCGGCTGCGACATGCCTGTCCACCATATTGTAACAGGTGTTGCACACCCCATCCGTAAACCAGCGGCCATAAATACCGGCCTTGGCGTCGAAAGTGACTGTCGGTGTCCTGAACCAGTCAATGGCACGCGCGGCCTCCCGCCAGAAAGCATCCGGGCGCTCCATGCTATCGGCAAAAACCGCCGCATAGCGTCCAGCAGAGCCTTTTTCCTGAAACACTTGCGCTTCTCCTTTGAAAGAGATGGGTTATCGCGCCAAAGCGCAGGGGGTGCAATGCCGGTTCTCTCAACCTTTCGACGCACAGTTGAGGATTGTCGCAACCCGGATTACAAGCGGCGCATGAAGACACCCCGCATCACCGTCCGCTTCGCGCCCTCCCCCACCGGCTTCATCCATATCGGCAACGCCCGTGTGGCGCTGTGGAACTGGCTGATTGCCAGAAAACAGCGCGGAAGCTTTATCCTGCGCCTGGATGATACGGACCGCGAGCGTTCAACGGAAGCTTTTGCCGTTGCAATCAGGGAGGATCTGTCCTGGCTTGGTATCACGCCGGACCGTTTCGAGCGCCAGTCGGACCGGGTGGCGCGCTATGCGGCCGAACTGGAACGGCTCAAGGCGCAGGGTCTGGTCTATGCCGCCTATGAAACGGCGGACGAACTGGAGCGCAAGCGCAAGCGCCAGCAGGGGCGCGGTGTTCCGCCGGTTTATGACCGTGCCGCCCTCGCGCTGACTGAGGCCGAACGGCTGGTCTTTGAGGCCGAGGGGCGCAAGCCGCATTGGCGCTTCAAGCTTTCCGGCAAGCCATCAGAATGGGAAGACGGCGTGCGGGGCCATGCCCGCATCGAAACCTCGTCCATGTCCGACCCCGTGCTGGTGCGCGGCGACGGCACGGTGCTCTACACCTTTGCTTCCGTTGTCGACGATATCGATATGGGAGTCACGGATGTCATCCGTGGCGAGGATCACGTCGCCAATACTGGCGTGCAGATCGAAATCTTCAAGGCACTGGGCGCAACGCCTCCCCGGTTTGCGCATCATAATCTCATCATCGCGGCTTCCGGCGAGGAGATGTCCAAGCGCAAAGGCACGCTTTCAATCCGCTCTTTCCGTGAAGCGGGTGCCGAGGCGGCGGCCGTTGCGGCAGTCGCGGTGCTGACCGGAACATCGGAGCCGGTGCGTCCCATCCAGAAACTGGATGATCTGATCGAGACCGTCGCGCTCTCTCAATTCTCACGGGCACCGACCAAATTCGATCCCGGCGAGGTCATGATCCTTACAGGCCGGATTCTGCATCAGTGCCAGTATCAGGATATCGCGCCGCGCCTGGCTTTTCTGGGCTTGCCCGCAGTACAGGCGGAAGCACTCTGGGATGCCGTGCGTGGCAATCTCACGACGCTTGCCGATATGACGCTTTGGAAAGACATTGTCTTTGGGGCGTTGCATGGCCGCATTGAGGAAGCGGACTATATTGCCAGCGCCATTGAGGCTTTGCCTCCCGAGCCCTGGGACGAAACCATTTGGGGTGTCTGGACCGATGCGCTGAAGGCTTCAACCGGGCGCAAGGGCAAGCCGCTGTTCATGCCGCTGCGGCAGGCCCTCACCGGGCTGGATCACGGACCGGAACTGAAGGCACTTTTGCCTCTGATGGGGCGGGCGCGAGTCCTGGCGCGATTACACGGACATTGCGCGTAACACCTTCCTTGGTTCTGAATGCGCGGATCTCTCCCTGATCGACGGGCAATGTTCCTTGCGCCGTGGTTTCAGGTGGTGGTTGTGGCGGTGCAACGGGCAGCGGCGTCTTGCCGAAAAGGCTGGTGTCGGTTTTTCTGCCCGGAACGATAGCCTTGCCACGCAACGGTACATCAAGCTCCGCTTCCGCGCTGTCCGGATTGAGGATGCCGAAACTGGCGGGGCCGCGTCCATTTTCAGGATTGATAACAGCCGCTGCACCAAATCCGGGATTCTGCTCCTGCCTGCGACAATGGCAGGTCGCATCAAACGTGCGGCGATAGCGCAGGGCATTGGGCAGCTCTGTATAGCTCACGCCATCGGGTGCTTCTGCGTCTTCAATCTCGCCCGGTTTCAGGAAAAGCTTCATCTCGGCCGCCGGACAGAGCGACTGGCAGACCGCATCCACATTCTCACGCAGATCAACACCGCGCGTGTCGATGGGGAAATAATAGCCGTCACAGAGCCGGACGCAGACGGTCTTGCCACTCACGCGACGACTGCGCGGCGGCTCGGGTGGCTCATCGATCGGTGTATCCGGGCGCACCTCAAGGCTGCTGCGCCGCGAGCCATCATCGAAGAAGCCTCCGGTGAGCGGAACGCCGCGTGTCGTCTGAACCGGCGGAACGGGGGAAGTCTGGCAATTGTTCGAGATCAGCGCTGACATGAGCTGCTGACGACGCCCTGCAACCGCATTCACGGGTGCCGCTGCCGCCTGAAGCTGCGCCAGTCTGGCGCGATAGCCACCGCATTCGGAAGGAGGGGCCTGCCCGAAAAACAGGAACTGCTGCCTGTCGCAGCCGATGGAACGCATATGCGACCAGAGACGCGAGGCTTCCGCTGAGTAACGCTGGGCGGAGGCCTGATCCGGCCGAGACACGCGCAGGGCCGAGAGTTCAGCCTGAATGCTGCGGCAGATATTGGCGAAGGCAGTGGCAGGCAAAAGCACGGCACTCGCCAGGACCAGTGCGACAATCAGCAGGTATCGACCGAAAGACAGATGCCCAAGCATGAATGCGCCATCGATGCAGTGCACAGTCGCACCAACATCCTGATGCCTGATGCGTGGTTAGCGTCAGGTTAAAACGGCAGACTTCGTTGCAGAATGGAGGGTGCGAGTTACTTGCGGCTGGCTCATGCCTGCCTCGATCAGAAGAATGGCAAAGCCTGCACAAATCTTGCACCTTGGCCTTACGTTTTTCCTTGTATCATCCCATTATATCAATAATACTGGATATATGGATACAGAAGATACCCTGCTTGGCCTCGCCGCTCTGGCGCAAGGGACGCGCCTCGAAGTTTTCAGGCTCCTGGTGCAGGCTGAACCCTTGGGCATTGCGGCAGGGGAATTGGCGCGCAGGCTCGCGGTCCCCCAGAATACGATGTCAGCGCATCTTGCCGTGTTATTCCGGGCTGGCTTGCTGGTAAGCGAGCGGCACAGTCGTTCGATCATCTACCGCGCCAATCTGCTGCGCCTGCGTGAGCTTGTCCTGTTCCTGCTCAAGGACTGCTGTTCCGGGCACTCTGAAATCTGCGCCCCTCTGATCGCCGATCTCGCTTCCTGTTGTCCTGTCAAAGAGGTCTGCTCATGAGCAACCGTGTGTTCAATGTCCTGTTTCTCTGCACCGGGAATACGGCCCGCTCCGTGCTGGCGGAAGGGCTTCTGCGCAAGGACGGTGCGGGGCGCTTTAACGCCTATTCGGCGGGCAGCCAGCCCAAGGGCGTGGTCAATCCCTTTGCCCTCAAGGTGCTCGATGCCCATGGCTATCCAAGCGATGGGTTCCGCTCCAAAAGCTGGGATGAATTTTCTGCGCCGGGCGCGCCAGTGATGGATTTCATTGTTACCGTCTGCGGCAGCGCTGCGGGCGAAGCCTGCCCGGTGTGGCTGGGTCACCCCACGACGGCGCATTGGGGAATCGCGGACCCTGCGGCGATCGAGGGAACCGAGCTTGAAAAGGAAGCGGCTTTCACCGAGGCGTTCACACTTATGCGCAATCGGATTTCGGTTTTCACAGCACTTCCGTTCGAGAAGCTCGATAATCTGGCGCTTGGCAAGCACTTGCGGGATATCGGCCAGATGCATGGCGCTGCACCGGGGAGTGCCGAATGATGGAACGATTCACGCTATCCCGAAGGCTTGTTGCGGAAGGGCTTGGCACGGCGCTGCTGGTGGCAACGGTTGTCGGCTCCGGCATCATGGCGACGCGCTTGACCAACGATGTCGCTCTGCAACTGCTGTGCAATGCTGTGGCCACCGGGGCCATCCTGGTAGTGCTGATAAGCATCCTTGGTCCGTTGTCGGGCGCGCATTTCAACCCTGTGGTGTCACTGGTGAGTGGACTTGGCCGGGCTTTGCCATGGCGTGAAGTGCCGCCCTATGTTGCCGTGCAGGTCGCAGGTGGTGTCATGGGAGTGCTGGCGGCTCACCTGATGTTCGATCTTCCCCTTGTCACCTTTTCCACCAAGCTTCGAACGGGCTGGCCGCAATGGTTCTCGGAGTTTGTGGCCACCTTCGGATTGCTTGCCACCATCCTGTGCGGAATGCGGTTCCAGAAAGCGGCAATACCATGGCTGGTGGGCCTTTATATCACTGCGGCTTACTGGTTTACCGCTTCCACATCGTTCGCCAACCCTGCCGTCGCTTTCGCCCGCGCCCTTACCGATACCTTCTCAGGCATTGCACCGGCTGATCTCATCGGCTTCTGTTTGGCACAGCTCGCCGGAGCATTTGCAGGCTGGGCCTTGTGTGCGTGGCTTCTCAAGGCGGAGACAGCTCGGCAATCCTGATCGATGCGCAGGCTCAGCGAAGCAGCAACGTCTCGGCTTCTTTGGCAAGAGCGTTGAGCAACCGGTCAAGATCAGCCCGCTCCTGCATTCTGAGAACGCCAAGCAAGCTTGCTTCATAATCCGCCGCGAGCGGAAGAATATCCCGGTAAATGCCCTCGCCAGCCATGGTGAGACTGACGAAAGCCTCTCGTTTATCGCCGGGATTGGCGAGGCGCTGCACGAGGTCCCGCGCTTCAAGTGCAGCCACAGCGCGGCTCACTTTGGTCTTGTGCATGCGGCTGTGCAGGCCGATGGCTTTGGCGGTCACCTGTCCAAACTGGCCCAGTGTCGCGATGACGCGCCATTCGGGAATGGTGATGCCGAACCGATCAGAATAGACCCGCGCCAGTCCCTCGCTGACCGTGGCTGCAAGCACATTCAGCCGATACGGCAGAAAGGCTTCAAGCCGCAGTAACGACGTCGGTGCGGCCTTTTTGCTCACGCTTCAACCCTCGTATCGGGCGACCTTCTGCTCGATAGCGCCGAAGATCGACTGACGTCTGGCATCCCGCATTTCAATCCGGATGCAGTCACCAAACTGCATGAAAGGTGTTTTTGGCTCGCCGTGTCGGATGGTTTCCACCATGCGCTGCTCGGCGATGCAGGCATAGCCATGGCCGCCCTCTGCGACGGGCAGGCCCGGACCATCACCAACATCCTTGTTCGAAATGGTTCCCGAGCCGACAATCGTGCCGGCTGCCAGCGAACGCGTCCTGGCTGCATGAGCAATCAGATCACCAAAATTGAAGGTCATGTCGACCCCGGCATTGGGATTGCCGAAAAGCTTGCCATTGAGGCTGGTCATCAGCGGATGCAGAACCTTGCCGCCAAGCCAGTGCTCCCCCAGCTCGTCAGGCGTGATGGCGACGGGTGAAAAGGAAGAAGAGGATTTCGACTGGAAGAAACCGAATCCCTTGGACAATTCCGCCGGGATCAAATTGCGCAAGGACACATCATTCACCAGCATGATCAGCTGGATATGCGCGATCGCCGCATCCGCCGAGATACCCATCGGGACATCATCGGTGATCACAGCAGTCTCCGCTTCAAAATCGATGCCGAAAGCCTCATCCGCAAGCGCGATTCCATCCCGTGGGCCGAGGAAAGTATCAGAACCGCCCTGATACATCAGCGGATCGGTCCAGAAGCTCTTGGGCATCTCGGCACCGCGTGCCTTGCGCACCAACTCGACATGATTGACGTAAGCCGAACCATCAACCCATTGGTAGGCGCGGGGCAACGGACTTTCGCAATGGCGCTCATGAAAGCGCTCGGAGGGAAGCGATCCCGCCTCCAGTGCAGCCGCAAGATCATGCAATCGGGGGGCGGCTGTCTTCCAGTCATCCAGCGCGGCCTGCAGGGTCCGTGCAGCGGAAGAGGCATCGGTGCAATGCGTGAGATCGCGTGAGACTACGACCAGACGCCCGTCCCGGGTGCCGTTCTTGAGTGTTGCAAGTTTCATTGTCGAGAGCCTGTCTTTGTGCTTGTCTGGTCGGGAAGGCTTTTGGCCGGAATACTAAGACAGCCTGTCCGAGAGGAATTGTCCAATGAAAAGACGTGGATTTTTGCAAGCCGCTACAGTTGCCGCTGCCACAGCCGTGATTTCGAAGCCAGCCATAGCGCAATCAGGACCTGAGGTAAAATGGCGACTGACCTCCAGTTTTCCAAAAGCGCTCGATACGATTTTCGGAACCGCACAGATCCTGGCCCAGTATGTCAGTGAGGCGACGGATGGAAAATTCCAGATCCAGACCTTTGCTGCGGGTGAGATCGTTCCCGGCTTGCAGGCGCTGGATGCTGTCTCGGCAGGCTCTGTCGAATGCGCCCATACGCCGACCTATTTCTATGCGGGCAAGGAACCGGCGCTGGCTCTGGGCACGGGCATCCCCTTCGGCCTCAATGCGCGTCACCAGCATTCCTGGTGGCATTTTGCGGGCGGCGAAGCCATCGTCAACGAGGCCTTGGCCAAATTCAATACAATCGGGCTGGTTTGCGGCAATTCCGGCACGCAGATGGGCGGCTGGTTTCGCAACGAGATCAAGACGCTCGATGACCTCAAGGGTCTCAAATTCCGTATCGGCGGCATCGGCGGGCAGGTTCTGGCCAAGCTCGGCGTCGTGCCACAGCAGATCGCTGCGGGCGATATCTACCCGGCGCTGGAGCGCGGCACCCTGGATGCAATCGAATTTGTCGGCCCATATGATGACGAAAAGCTGGGCTTCAACAAAGTGGCGAAGTATTATTACTATCCTGGTTTCTGGGAAGGTGGTGCGATGTTGCATCTCGTGATCAACAATCAGGCCTGGGAGAAACTGCCCAAGGTCTATCAGGCTATCCTGCGCAACGCCTCGGAGGCCGCCAACAACTGGATGCTGGCCAAATATGATGCGGTGAATGCACCAGCTCTCAAGCGGCTGGTAGCGTCAGGCACGGAATTGCGCGGCTTTCCCTTGCCCGTGCTGGATGCGGCCGCCAAGGCAGCGGACGAGCTTTATGCCGAGCTTTCGGCCAAAAGTCCGCTGTTCAAGAAGGGCTATGAATCCATGGCCGCCTTTCGTCAGGAGCAATATACTTGGTGGCAAATCGCGGAATATGCCTTCGACAGCTATCAGATCAGGGGATTACGGCGATGAAAGCCACCTGGAACAACATCGTCATTGCTCAAAGCGATGACATCGTGACCGTTGAAGGCAATGCCTATTTCCCGATGGCATCCCTGAATCGTGCCTGCACGGCTCCGAGCGCCACGCACACGACCTGCGGCTGGAAAGGCATCGCCAGCTATTTTGATATCGTTGTCAATGGACAGACCAACAAGGACGCGGCCTGGTATTATCCACAACCCAAAGCGGGGGCTAACCAGGTGGCAGGCCGTGTCGCCTTCTGGAAAGGCGTCAAGGTTGAGCAGGAATAGTTTTTTCTGCCCAACAATCAACCCTTGACCCAATCAACCCTGGCTCAGCCAAAGGTCAGGCTGCATTCCTGTATGCCTTAGGCGACACGATGGTCTGCACGATAATGGACATGTCCAGAAACATCGACCAATTGTCGATGTAATGAAGGTCATGGTCAACACGGGCCTTCATCTTCTCATCTGTCGAGGTTTCTCCGCGCAATCCATTGACCTGGGCCCAACCTGTAATACCGGGCTTGACGTTATGGCGTCGCGCATAAAGCGCGATGCGCCGTTCATAGGCTTCGTCATGAGCAAGCGCGTGCGGGCGAGGCCCAACCAGCGACATATCTCCCTTGATGACGTTCAGCAGCTGCGGCAATTCATCAAAATTCCAGCGTCGCAGAAAACGTCCAACGCTTGTGATGCGAGGATCATTGGCCGCTGCCTGCCGGATGATATCACCATCATCCATGGTCAGCATGGTGCGGAATTTGAAAATGCGAAACGGCTGCTGGTTAAACCCATAACGGCGCTGCATGAAGAAAACCGGACCATGGCTGTTCAGTTTGATCGCCAATGCCACAACCGCGAGGAGCGGCGAAAGCAAGACAAGGCCACATGTCGCGGCAATCACATCAAAACAGCGCTTCAGCACAATATCACTGATCGACAGCGGACGGCGAACCAGTTGTACGCTTGAAACGGTGCCGATACGGGCAATCCGGACATCGTGGAACCGGTTCAGGATTGGCTCGACGCCAAGATGGATCGAGGCTGGTATCGTCAGAAAGCGTCCAATCGATGCATCGATCATCGGCTTGCTGTCCCAGCTCATCAGAATGAAGACATCATCGGGCGCAGCTGCTCGTGCTTTTTTGACCGCCTCATCGAGGGCCGCATTGCCTTCAACCTGATCTTCCTCGCGGTTGCCTGTCGAAACCGTTTTGGGAATGACAGAAACGCCAACGATCTCCATACCGAGATTCCAGGGTTGATGGTGCGTTGCGAAGGCCATTATCTCATCTTCAAAGCCGACAAGAAAGATACGGCGTGCCGCCACTGTTCCTGTCTTGCTCGCGATCTGGACAAGGCGGACCAGCAGATACCGGCTTGCAATCAGCGACAGTAACCCACCTGCGTAAAACAGCATCACCGTTCCACGGGAAAAAATCATGCTTGTCTTCGTCAGAAAGCCCAGAACGATCGCGGCAACGAAAGCAATATTCCAGAGCTGAAAAATGCGGCCCGGATGGCCCTGAAAAACCAGAAAATTACCAATCGCATATTCATGCCTAAGCACATTCGGGATCAGCGTGAAAAGCGCGATAACAGCACCAATTTGCAGCAGATTGTCGTTCAATGGCATCTCGCCAAGTGCCATCAGATGGTAAGCCCAACCGATTGCTACCGCACTGACAATGATAGAGGCTGCATCAGCAAGACCTGCAAATATCGAAAAATAGGCTCTTGCATGGGCAGCACGCGATTGACGAACACGGCTTTCAGCAAAAAAAGGCGTGCTGCCAACTGGCTGGCTCAAGGGAAGATTCTGTCGCATTTTTCGCCTGCTTGTCCAAAACGGTGCGACTCTGCATCAATCTGATACGGAGCGAGATACCTGCTATTGGGAGTTGCAACCGGCATGCCCAAACCTCTGGGCGCCTGATGATCTTTCAAAAAGCGAAATGACTTTTTTCATGGCGGAAGGCAAGTATGGTTAACAGCTTCTTAATGTCACATATACGTCAATGAAACAGCTTTGACCTGCAATCACATCAGATTTTGCGCTCTCTGCAACGCCTGCAACAGGATTGTTCCTTGTCAATACTCTGTTGCCAGGCGTGAGCATCGCCTTTTGGGTACCCTGCCAGATAATCTTTTACAGTCCGAACCGCTCCGGCAGAAATGGTCGTGTTGCCGCATCAGGAGCATTGCCCAGCATCTGTTCTGCCAGAATCTCCGCTGTGCCCGGCGCGGTGCTGAAGCCGATGTGCTGATGCCCGCAGGCAAGCCAGAGACCCGGCAGGGACCGGACAGGGCCAATCGCCGGTCTGCTGTCAGGGAGGCTCGGGCGGTTGGCGCTTGCACGTTTGTTCGGCAGAGGAGTTGCAAGCGGCAGAACCAGGCGAGCCCGTGCCTCGGCCTCTACAAGCTGCGCCGGATGATCGGGTGCATGGATCGTCGTGAGCTGTGTACCGGTAGAAATCTGTATTCCGCCCGGACGAGGCGAAACGACCAACCCGCCCGCAACATCGTAGACCGGACGGCCCAAAGCCGTTCCCTTACGCAATGAAAACCAGCGCATGGACCCGCGCTCGCTGACCATCGGCAAAACGAGACCCACTGTCGCCAGCAGATCGCCAGACCATGGACCCGCCGCGACCACAACATGATCGGGCCGATGCAGCGTGCCATCGGCATCCATGAAAGCAGCCTTGTCCTGATGTCGCGTGAGATTACGAACTTTGGTATTTCTAAACACCCCACCCAAAGCAATGAAATGCTTGAAATAAACCTCAAAAACAGCATGCGGATCAATGGCGGAAGCGCTTTCCGTGAGCCAGAGCGCCCGCGCAAAAATGGGTGCCAGATCCGGCTCAAGCGCCTGAAGGCCTGCCTTGTCAAGCACCCTGCAAGCCACAGTGTAGCGGTCATAAATCTGACGCTGGAGGGCAAAGCGCGCGAAAGCCTGTTCCGTCTCGAACAGAAACAGCCAGCCGTTTTCGATGAGCAGATGCCGCGCACCGGTTTCATCCAGCAGCCGGAGATGCGCGTTGCGGGATCGCCCGATCAGATGATGCAGGGCTGAAACCGTCTCTTCAAACACCGCACCCCGGCTGGCCTTGATGAAACGCAATGCCCAGGGCAGCGTCGTGCGCCACGTCGCAGGATCGATCCTGAAACCGGGTATATGACCCAGGGCAAGGCGTGGCTGTTTCTAGAGCAGACCGGGGTTGTTGAGCGGCACAAGCGACGAGGTTGCCAAAACGCCGGCGTTCCAGCGCGAGGCTTTTTGTCCAGGCTCGTCATCATCAAAAAGT
>JANNRX010000467.1:0-7881 GCA_031401875.1 Hyphomicrobiales bacterium
CAATGCGAATGGTTTTCATAGCAAGAAGGCATTGCTTGGTACGGTCGAAGCAGCACTTCTTCCACTGGCATGCCTCTTTGCATGCGCCGCCAAGAGCGTAAGTGCAGCAGGTGTCATGCCTTCGATCTGTTGTGCTTGCGCAACGGAACGGGGCCGAATCAAATCAAGCTTGCTACGCAGTTCATTCGAGAGACCCGAAATAACGTCATATGTACCACCATCGAAAACAGACAAATCCAGCGCCTCGTCTCGCTTGATGCGCTCGACATCGCTTTTTTGACGATCAAGATAGACCGCATATTTTGCATCAATCGCAATTTGCGCAGAAAATTTTGGCGATATACGCGCAAGTTCAGGCCAAAGACTGACAATATCCATCCATTCGAGATGTGGATAGGACAGAAGCTCATAAGCGGATCGTCGAACACCATCATTATTAAGCGATAGCCCACATTCGGCAGCACGCTTTGGTGTTACAAGCAGGCACGATAAATCTCTTTCCAGTTGCCTTAAAGTTCGGGCCTTTTCAGAAAAGAGCGACAGGCGTTGTTGCCGGACAAGACCAAATTGCGCGCCCCATTCTGTCAACCGCATATCGGCATTATCAGCGCGCAGCGCGAGGCGAAATTCAGATCGGGATGTAAACATGCGATAAGGTTCGGTAACGCCCCGCGTCACCAGATCATCAACCAGAACCCCAATATAAGATTCAGAACGTGGAAATATAACACTTTCCATCCCGGCTGAAACACGCGCTGCGTTCAAGCCAGCCACAAGGCCTTGCGCAGCGGCTTCTTCATATCCCGTCGTACCGTTGATCTGGCCGGCAAAAAACAAGTGCTTCAACCGCTTGGTTTCAAGGCTGGGAAGAAGCTCTCTCGGATCAACAAAGTCATATTCAATCGCATATCCCGGTTGCAGGATAATTGCTTTTTCAAGTCCAGGAATCGTTTTTAGAAAAGCCTCCTGAACATCCAGCGGCAGTGATGTCGATATACCATTGGGATAAATCGTATTATCATCCAAACCTTCTGGTTCTAGAAAGATCTGGTGCCCCTCTCGGTCACCAAACCGGACAACCTTGTCCTCGATGGAAGGACAATATCGTGGTCCCAGGCCGTCAATCTGACCAGAGTAAATCGGCGCACGATCAATATTCCTGCGAATGAGATCATGCGTTGCCAGCGTCGTCCGCGTGATATGACAGGGAATTTGACGCGTTGTGATCGTTTCAGTCAGCGTGGAAAATGGTTCGGGAGGATCATCACCCTCCTGAATCTCAAGCGCTGCCCAATCGATTGTACGTCCATCCAGACGCGCTGGCGTTCCTGTTTTCAACCGTCCCAGGGCAAAACCAGCCGCAGCAAGCCGGAGGGCGAGGCGAACAACAGGCTGCTCACCAAGGCGACCTGCCGCATGACGATTTTCACCAATATGGATCAAACCGCGTAGAAAAGTGCCTGTAGTCACAACGACGGCACCCGCGTGGATACTGCGGCCATCAGACAATTCAACGCCCCGTATGGAGCCGTTGACTTCAATCAGATCCGCAACTTCAGCTTCAATCACAGTTAATCCCGGCGTCTCTTGCAACAGCTCGCATTGCATAGCCTGACGGTAAAGTTTGCGATCAATCTGGGCACGCGGGCCTCGAACAGCGGGTCCCTTGCGCTTGTTCAGAACCCGGAACTGGATGCCGGAAAGATCAGCCAATCGTCCCATAATACCATCTAGCGCATCGATCTCCCGAACAAGATGCCCCTTGCCCAATCCGCCAATCGCTGGATTGCATGACATAACACCCAGATTATCCATCCTGAGTGTAATAAGGAGAGTCTGTGCGCCTACTCGCGCTGAGGCAGCCGCCGCTTCACAGCCGGCATGCCCACCGCCAACAATTATCACATCATATTTTTGGGGATCACTCATCTTAAAGCATGCTCATGGAGACTGGAGATACTGCAATCTCTCTCATCTGGGCCTTTAGCACAAAAATGCTCTCGCATGAAGTGGGATGAGGCAAGCAGATGAGCATCCGTGTTTCACGTGAAACATATCTATTTTCCAATGCAAAAACGACTGAATACAGCACCAAGAACTTCTTCAATGCCCACGAGTCCAAGCAGGTTGGCCAAAGCCTGGTCCATGCGCTGAACATTCTCTGCAACGAACTCAATACCGCGAGGCAAAGTGGTTCTTGCTTGCACGCAGAAATCCAAAGCGTGTTCTATGGCCAAACACTGTCTCTCGCGTGTGATGATAGAGGCTTCGTGCGGTTGGGCCATGGCCCTTAATTCAGCCAGAATCAGACGCCTCATTTGAACCAGCCCTTCCCCTGTTTTTGCGGAAATGACGACATCGAACAATGAATTGATCTCTGTCGTCAGATCAGATTTGGAACGGATATGAATCGATTTTATCGTTTTCAAACTGGTGGGTAATTCAGGAGCTTTCTGATTTCCATCATCCAGGATGAGCAACAGATCCGCTCGTTCCGCCGCTGCATAGGCGCGAGAAATTCCTATTTTCTCAACAGCATCTTCTGTTTCCCGGAAACCTGCCATATCTTGCACCACGACGAAAAAACCATCGAGATCGATTCTGACTTCCAGAATATCGCGTGTGGTACCGGCATATTCCGTAACAATCGCAACTTCAGAACCTGCCAATGCATTCAACAGGGTGGATTTTCCAACATTTGTTGCACCGATCAATGCGATCCTGAAGCCTTCGGAAACAATGCGTCCCGCCCGGCCGGATGCCAGTGCAGCCTTGAAGTGTTCCTGCAATTGTTTCAGTAGCGAATCGATATCGTTCGTTGCACGATCTCCCACATCTCCTTCATCACTGAAGTCGATATCAGCAGCAATCAAAGCTTTGATATCTTTGATTATTTTCCGCCAATCGCGAACAGCCAACCCAAGTGCGCCTTCCAATCCTCGCAAGGCCAACAATCGCTGATGCTCCGTATCCGCATCAATCAGATCCGCCAAAGCCTCAACCTGTGTCAGATCAAGCTTTCCGTTTTCAAGCGAGCGCCGTGTGAATTCACCCGCTTCTGCCAGGCGCAATCCGGGCTGTGCGGCCAGACAATCCAGAACCGCCTTCACAACCGCCCTGCCACCATGCACGTGGAATTCCCAGCTTGCTTCCCCTGTAAAACTGACACCATCGAGAAACCGCAAGACCAATGCCTTGTCCAGCAAGATCCCCGTTTCTGGTTCGCGCAAGGAAACAAGTGTCGCCATTCGCGGGACAGGCAGGCAGCCAGCGATGGCCATTCCAGTAGCGTCAGAAGCTGGACCACTCATGCGTATAACCGCAATGCCGGCACGCCCATAGGCTGAAGACAAGGAAAAGATCGTTTCTGTCATTGTTTCACAATCAACGCGGAAGCTGCGGTGGACCTAAACAGCTTTTGAAGCTGGCACAACTGAAGCCCGAAACCATTCCGTTTGCGAATCGATATCACAAGACATCGCCGTTCCACATGGTGCGGAATTTTCGTTTTACTGGACAATCCAACGCAACGATGCGAAATGGCGCGCATGATGGCTCAGTGACGTCGAGTCGCATTGCTTTTGCCTGCGAAATGGCTTTCTGAAAACAATGCGATCTTTCAGTTTTCTGAAAAGACGGCATGGCTGGCTAAACTGAAACAAGGGGTTGCCGCGAGGCAACGAAAAACAATGACTTCAATAAAGACTGAAGAAACGCGCCGCGATTTCCTCTATCTCGCAACGGGAGCCGTCGGCGCTGTTGGCGTGGCCTCTGCAATCTGGCCATTTGTCGCACAACTCGGTCCTGATGCCGGCGCTCGGGCTGCTGGCGCGCCGGTCGATGTCGATCTTTCGCAGATACCAGAGGGACAATCCGTGACGTTGAAATGGCGCGGTCTTCCCATTTTTGTCCGCCATCGTACCGCCAAGGAAATTGAAGCCGCCCGTGCGGATGATGGCAAGGGTCTGCCAGACCCGCAAAAAGACGTCGATCGTGTTGGCAAATTTGCCAATGCGGATCAGTCGAAATGGATCATCGTACAAGGGTCCTGCACCCATCTGGGATGCATACCCGTCAAGAATTCCGGTGACTACAACGGCTGGTACTGCCCGTGCCATGGTTCGCATTACGACACCTCGGGTCGTATCCGGAAGGGTCCAGCTCCCAAGAATCTGGTTGTCCCAGAATTTTCATTCGTGAGCGCTACCAGTGTGCGCATCACCGGCACCCGCTCAGCGGCTTGAAGTCCGGAGGATATTGAACATGCAAGGTCATTCTACCTACGTCCCCAAATCCTCAGCCGCCAAGTGGCTGGAAGCGCGTCTGCCAATCATTGGCCTGATGCATTCATCCTTTGTTTCTTATCCAACACCGAAGAACCTGAATTACTTCTGGACCTTTGGTGGCATCCTGATGGTCATGCTGGTCGCGCAGATCGTCACAGGGATTGTACTGGCGATGCATTACACGCCGCATGTGGATTTCGCCTTCAACTCTGTCGAACATATCATGCGTGATGTGAACTACGGCTGGCTTTTGCGCTATCTGCATACCAATGGCGCATCCATGTTCTTCATTGCGGTCTATCTCCATATCTTCCGCGGTCTCTATTACGGTTCCTACAAGGCACCACGCGAGGTTCTATGGATTCTTGGTGTCGTCATTCTGCTCCTTATGATGGCAACTGCTTTCATGGGCTACGTGCTGCCCTGGGGTCAGATGTCGCTCTGGGGCGCTGTTGTGATCACCAACTTCTTCTCGGCCTTTCCTTTTGGTGAGACTCTTGTGACCTGGCTCTGGGGTGGTTATTCTGTTGATAATCCCACGCTGAACCGCTTTTTTTCGCTGCATTATCTTCTGCCATTCATGATCTTCGGCGTTGTCATCCTGCACGTCTGGGCCTTGCATGTGGTCGGACAGAACAATCCGACAGGGGTTGAGGTCAAGAACTTGACCAAGGATACAGTGCCCTTCACGCCCTATGCGACGGTAAAAGATGCTTTTGCGATGGTCTGCTTCTTTATCGTTTTCGCCTGGTTTGTGTTTTATCACCCGAACTACCTCGGACATGCTGATAATTATATTCCTGCGGATGCCCTGAAGACTCCTGCGCACATCGTTCCGGAATGGTATTTCCTGCCATTCTACGGCATCCTTCGATCCGTGCCCGACAAGTTGGGCGGCGTTCTTCTGATGGGTGGCGCGATTGTCATTCTGGCTTTCCTGCCTTGGCTTGATACGTCCAAAATCCGCTCCGGCAGCTACCGTCCCACGTTCCGTATCTTCTTCTGGATCTTCGTCATGGTCTGCGTACTCCTGGGTTGGGCGGGATCTCAGGATACCTCGCGCGCCGTGCTCACCTTTGGTCAGACCACTATTCTTGACATTGTCGGCTTTGGTCAGATCCTGACACTGTATTATTTCGCCTATTTCCTGATCATCTTGCCATTGCTCGGGTTGTTCGAGCGGCCAGATGCACTCCCGGCCTCCATCGCGGATTCAATTCTCTCTGGCAGTCATGCGATGCCGATGGGTGCAGCTGCATCCCCTGAACGCAAAGTTTAAGGATCGGAATTCAAGGACAACAATGATGACAACGATCCTCAAAGCTCTCTCGGCAACCGTTTTAGCCATAACCGTTTTCTCTGCTCCTGCATTTGCTGCAGGAGATACGGAAAATCCGCCGCGTCAGAAGTGGACCTTCTCCGGGCCCGTCGGCAAGTTTGATAACAATCAGCTTCAACGCGGCTTCATGGTGTATCAGAATGTCTGCTCGGCCTGCCATTCGATGACGGGTCTGTCGTTCCGCAATCTTGCTGAAAAGGGCGGACCAGAATTTTCACCCGAACAGATCAAGGAATTGGCAGCCAAATGGCCAGTCCAGGTCAAGGATGGTCCCAATGACAAGGGTGAGATGTTTGAACGTCCTGCGCGTGCCGCTGATCGTTTTCCATCACCTTTTCCCAATGTCGAGACAGCAAAGATAGCCAATGGTGGTGCTGCTCCGCCTGATTTTACGGTGCTGGCAAAAGCCCGCAACTATACCCGTGGTTTTCCAACCTTCATTTTTGATATCTTTACACAATATCAGGAACAGGGGCCCGATTACATTTATGCATTGCTTGCCGAGGGATATCTGAAGGATGGTGAAAAACCTCCAATTCAGGTCGAAGACGGATTAAATTACAACAAGTACATGCCCGGTAATAAAATTGCGATGATTGCGCCTCTCTCGGATGATCAGGTTGATTACACAGACGGTTCTCCGAAGACAAAAGAGCAGTATTCCAAGGATGTAACGGCGTTCATGATGTGGGCGGCCGAACCCAAGCTTGAAGAACGCAAGCGTCTTGGTTTCAACGTCCTGGCCTTCCTGATCGTGTTCGCCGGTCTGCTTTACTTCACCAAGAAAAAAGTATGGGCAGATGTCAAAGGCAAGCCGGCAAGCCAGAGTCACGCACACTGATAAAACACCATATCAGCACCAATCCATGAAAGGGCTCCCCTCGGGGAGCCTTTTTCATTTGACCTCAAGAACAGGGCGCTGTTCGTTGTACAAGGCGACCAGGACGGTGAAAGCATTGGAAAAAGCAAAACTCGGCATTATCGGCGGATCAGGACTGTATGATCTGCCAGGCCTCGAAGATCAGCGGGATATGCGCATCGAAAGCCCATGGGGCGAGCCCTCGGATAGCCTGAGATGTGGTCGCATTGGTTCAACAGAGATTGTTTTCCTGCCACGGCACGGACGGGGGCATCGCTACTCCCCCTCCGGAATCAACTACCGCGCCAATATTGATGTCCTCAAACGTGCGGGTGTAACCGATCTCGTCTGTTTTTCAGCTGTCGGTTCCTACAAGGAAGAATTGCCGCCTGGCAGCTTTGTCATCGTCCATCAGATCGTTGACCGCACTTTCCGGCGCGAAACATCTTTCTTTGGCAATGGCTGTGTCGCCCATGTCCCTTTCGCGCATCCCATAGGCTCCAGGCTGGCGTCACGGGTGGGAGAGGCACTTCTCCAGCAAAAAATCCCGCACCAGAACCACGGCACAGCCGTTTGCATGGAGGGACCGCAATTTTCGACCACAGCCGAAAGTCTGTCCTACAAGGCGCAGGGTTTTGACGTCATAGGCATGACTTCCATGCCGGAGGCCAAACTCGCCCGCGAGGCAGAAATCACCTATTGCATGGTGGCGATGGTGACAGATTTCGATGCCTGGCATCCTGGCCATGATGCGGTCGATGTCGCAATGGTCATCCAGCAGATGCAGGTGAACACAGGAGCGGCCCAGCGGGCCATCGCAAGCCTTGCTTTGGCATTTCCAATGGAGCGCGAGATTTGTCCACAGGGCTCGCATAAGGCGCTGGATGGCGCATTGATGACGGCGGCATCGGCGCGCGATCCTGCTCTGATGCTAAAGCTCGATGCCGTGGCAGGACGTGTGCTTGGTCAGACAGCAAAAAAGGCGATACCGCTATGAATCTCAAGGATACGATACGCACGATCCACGATTATCCCAAACCCGGCATTCAGTTCAGGGATATCACGACATTGCTGGCCGATGCCCGCGCCTTCCGGCGCGCCATTGATGAGCTGGTGCAACCCTACGCCGGTTCAAAGATCGCCAAGGTCGCAGGCATCGAAGCGCGAGGTTTCATCCTGGGAGGTGCGGTGGCGCATCAAATTTCGGCGGGCTTCATTCCAATCCGCAAGAAAGGCAAGCTGCCGCATGAAACAGTCAGCATCGCCTACAGTCTGGAATACGGCGTGGATGAAATGGAAATGCACAAGGACGCCATCACGCGCGGAGAGAAAGTCATTCTGATTGATGATCTCGTGGCAACGGGCGGAACAGCTGAAGCAGCATGCCGCTTGCTGAC
>JANNRX010000468.1:0-4976 GCA_031401875.1 Hyphomicrobiales bacterium
CTTTGCCGTTTCCCCTTGAAAACCGGAGGTTTTCAGCGGGAAAGCCGCCGCGCAGACAGTCAAAAGATCCGCGCCTGGCTGCGTTGGCTTTTCGAACGCCGATGGTCTCAAAACCGGGTCTCGACCGGGCAGACGCCCGCCCTTCGACCCGCTTCTGGCCCCTCAGCGCCCGAAAAACCATCAAATGCATGAGATTAATAGGTCCTGACCCTAGGTCCTGACCTCAGAGCCGCTTCTCGATAGCCTCGCGCAGTTCGATCTGCCGGTCTTCGGTCAGCGGAAAGTTCCACATCAGTGCGATGGCGAAAAACTTCAGAAAAACCGGCAGCGCGGCATAGAGGAGCGCCAGCGTCAGAAGCCCTTGCTCGGTCTTCACGCCCAGTCCCGGATCATAGCCGCTGATGGCCAACAGGGGAAAGGCGATACCGACGGCAAGCGCCAGCGTCAGTTTGGTGACGAGGCCCCAGATCGCGAGATAGCTGCCGGAGCGCTGCTCGCCAGAGGCCGCAGTGTCGACATCAATCACATCCGCCTGCAATGAGGCGGGCAGTACCAGCTCGGCTCCTACCGAGAAGCCGGTGATCACACACATCACCAGAAACTGTGCTTCCCCCTTGGCCGGAATAAAGGGCGCAAACAGGAACGCGGCGCAGGAGAGCAGCATGGCATAGCACCAGCTTCGATGCTTGCCCTTGAGCTTGGCCACCTGAAGCCAGAAAGGCATGCCGACGAGGCCTGCAAAGAAATAGACCACGAGGAACAGACCCGCCTTTTCGCCGAGTTGCAACCGGTCGGTGACAAACATCAGGAACAGCGTGACGGGAAAGCCGTTCGACAATCCGTTGATCAGGTAGGCCGTCACCAGCCTCTTGAACGGGATGTTGTTGCGCATGAAGCCAAGGCCCTGCGCAAAACTGACCTGCATCGTCGAGCGATCCGTTGGTTCCGGCACCGCCAGAAGTGTTATGATGGCTGTCACAGGCAAGGCAATGATGATGAACTTTGCGAAGAAATCGAGGGTGGTTTCCGCGTCTCCCAGCACATATTGCAGGATCAGAGCTGCAAAGGCACCGATCATGGCAAAGCTCTCGCGAAAGAGCGTGACTTTATTGCGGCCCGCATAGCTCGGCGAAAGTTCTGCCCCCCAGGCGTTGAAGGGCACCAGCGCAATTGTCCAGCCGAGTGAGAGCGCCATGCTCCAGATCAACAGATGCTGCCATGTCACGATATCAGGTGGTGAAAACACCATATACGCTGAAAGCGCGGTGAGGGGGATGCCTGCCGCGAACCACAACCGTCTGCGGCCAAAACGGCTTTTGGTCTTGTCCGAGAGATATCCCGCAATCGGATCGGTGAGGGCATCAAAAATCCTGACGCCAAGCAGGATATTGCCGATTAGCGCAATCGGCAGGCCAACGCTGGCATAATAGCTTGGCACGATGACATAAAACGGCAGGGTGAGCAGTGCCAGTGGCAGGGCGGGCAGCCCGTAGCAGACAAGTTCATACCAGCGGGGTTCCCTGCCGACGGCTGCGTTGGATACTGGCGCGGTCATAAAATACGCTCAACAATGCTTGGCATAAACGAGCTGTCTGACATCGATGTTTTCGGAAATGAAGCCTGCTTCGCAATAGCCATAGTAATATTCCCAGAGTCGCCGGAAACGCTCGTCGAAGCCAAGCTGGGTGAGCTGAGGCCAGACACTCTGGAACCTGAGCCGCCAATCCGCCAGTGTGCGTGCGTAATCCTGTCCGAATATCTTCTGTGACTGGAGAGAAAAGCCGTGGGCATCGGCGAGTTCATGCAGCCTTTTGGGGGTCGGAAGCATTCCGCCAGGAAAAATGTAACGGCGGATGAAATCCATCTCGGTCCGGTATTTGTCCCAGAACATCTCCTGGATGGTGATGATCTGGACGGCGGCCGTCCCGCCAGGTTTCAGGCGATCCCTGAGCTGGCTGAAATAGGCAGGCCAGTATTGTTGCCCCACTGCTTCGAACATCTCGATGGAGGCAATGCGGTCATAAACCCCACGCTCGTCGCGGTAATCTTGCAGCTTGATGTCCACTTTTTCTGTCAATCCCGCTTCGAAAATGCGCTTTTGGGCATGGTTGAACTGCTCTTGCGAGATTGTGAGCCCTGTCACCTTGCAGCCGATTTCCCTGGCTGCGAATTCAGCAAAGCCACCCCAGCCGCAGCCGATTTCCAGCACATGCTCGCCGGTTCTGAAGCCCCCGCTTTCGGCAAGTGTCCGGTATTTGCGCATCTGTGCCGAAGCAAGATCATTGTCACCGGGGGCGTAGATTGCCGAGGAATAGGTCATCGTGCGGTCCAGCCATTGCGAATAGAAGGCATTGCCGAGATCATAATGGGCGTGGATGTTGCGCTTCGAACCGCTCTTGCTGTTGCGGTTCAGCCAATGCCGGAAGCGCTGCACCAGCTTCACAATCGGTCGTCCCGGAAGAAGCGTGGACACAACCTCGTGATTGACACAAAACAGATAGAGGAATGTCGTGAGATCAGGGGTGTCCCATTCCCCTGCGATATAGGCCTCCGCAAAACCGATATCGCCGCCCTCCAGCAACCTTTTGCCAAAGCCGAGATCATGGATGACAATTTCAGCGGCAGGCCCGGGCACGGGAGCCTGAAAGCAATATTTTCTGCCATCCGGCAGCGTAGCCGTCAGCGTTCCATATTGCAGCTTGAGCGCATATCCGAAAGCCTTGCGCACGAACACGGGCAATTCGCCTGCTATGTCCTGAAAGCTATGCTGGTCGACGATGATCGGCGTCATAGCCTCGCAAGCGCTTGCTGAAATTCCGGATGTCACTGGTGACCTTCCTGTTGTTGGGCTGGTTTCAGGAACACGCCATCAATGCTGACTGTCGGTGGGGCAGGGGGACGGCTGAGAAAGCGCACACCCTTTGACCACAGCTTGAGCGCTTCCCAGTGGATGCCGCCGACAACTTTCAGGGTCATCAACGGAATTCGGAAGAAGGCACTCAACACACTCATGCTTGTCAAATCTGTGTGCTTCCCGATAAAGCTCGCTGCCAGGATAGGACCCTCGGCGTCATTCTCCAGAATGCGCAGCGCAAGATCTTTCGCTGGCGGTCTGATGCGAAAACGGTAGGTCATCGCAAGGTCCATGAAGGGCGAGACATAAAACAACTTGCTGCGTTCCTGGCGTAATCCGCTTTCGGTCAGTTCGCCCGGTTGCACAGGCGCAACATAAGTGTGCATTTCGCCGAATGTATTGCGCACCTCGTAGATGACACCAATCAGTCTGTCGTCTTTTTGATAGGCAAAGTAGACGGCAATCGGATTGAAGGTAAAGCCCAGGACACGCGGATAGCACATCAGCAGAATCCGCGCTGGTGGGGTAGCCAGTCCTGCGGTTTTCAGCAGCCCGGCTGCATGGGCGGCAAGCGACACGCCATTGCCCACGCCAGAAGCATTGCCGTGATCATTCTCATGAAAGGACAGCAGGCCGAAACGGTTGACACCAAACAACCAGGAAGCGCTTGCGGCCTTGTCCAGCGCGGTGATGTCGATGAGCAGGGAATAGACGGTGTAGGTGAAGCGATGGCTCTTTGGCTTCATGCGCGCATGCATGACCTGCCCGTCATAGAGCGATGCCGCCGAACCGGGTGGCGGAAAAAAGCCAACTGCGCCTTCGCCGGTCATTCCGCCCCGAGCCTGGCAGTTGTCACGGCCTGCCGCCATGGCATCGAGGCACCAAGCCCTTCCGCGGCAGTGAGGCCGGAAACCAGCCCATCCTCGTGAAAGCCATAACCGGTCCAGGCACCGGCAAACCATGTCCGGTTGCGGCCATTGCTCTGTTGCAGCAGTTTCTGGCCTGCGAAAGCTTTCGCTGTATATTGCGGATGGTCGTAGCTGAAGGTACGAAACACCAGCGCAGGATCGGGAGGGCGCGGTGGATTCAAGGTAATGAACAGCGGCCTCTCGGGGTCAATCCCTTGCAAATGCTGCATCGAGTAGCTCACGCAGACATCCCCCTCGCTTGTGTCCGAATCCCGCAGGAAATTCCAGGCACCCCATGCTTCCGGGCGCTTGGGCATCAACGCCTTGTCACGATGAAGATAGACAATATTAGGGCGGTACTCGATGGACGAGAGTACGCTGGCTTCCGTCTCATCCGCATCATCCAGCATGGCCATCGTCTGATCGGGATGCGAGGCGATGATGACCTGATCATGGCGCTGGCTGATGCCTGCGGCTGTCACGATATCAACGCCGAACCCATCCCTGCGAATGGAGACAACAGGATCGTTCAACCGAATACGATCCTGGAAGGGGGCTGTCAGTTTTGCGACATAACTGCGACTGCCACCGGTGACCGTGCGCCAGACCGGACGGTCCCAGTGCATCAGTCGATGGTTTTCAAAGAACAGCACAAAGTTTTCTGCCGGGAAATCCAGCATGTGCTCCGCGGGCGTTGACCAGATCGCAGCTCCCATTGGCACAATGTAACGATCCCGGAAATAGGCCGAGAATTTGCCTTTCCTGATATAGTCGCCAAGGGTCATGCCGGTGAGACGCCCCGCGTCAAGGTCTATACGCGCCGTCTTCTGGAAGCGCAGAATTTCAAGCAGCATACCGAGATAGCGCGGGTTCACGATATTGCGCTTTTGCGCAAAAAGACCGCTGAACACATCTTTTGTGCGTCCCGTCCATTCGAATTCACCCCTGCCGATAGAAACAGAAAAGCTCATGTCAGAGGCTTGCGTTTCGACGCCGAGATAATCAAACAGCGCCGTCAGATTGGGGTAGTTCAGCGTATTGTAGACGATGAATCCGGTGTCGACTGTGATCTGCTTGCCCAGATACTCGATGTCCACGGTGGCACTATGTCCGCCAATGCGATCTTGCGCTTCATAGACCGTGACTTCACTGACGTGGCCCGCCAGTGTGAGGGCATGGGCAGCAGCGTTACCGGCAATTCCCGTTCCGATAAT
>JANNRX010000469.1:0-7043 GCA_031401875.1 Hyphomicrobiales bacterium
AGCCGCCACCATTGCGCTGGCGCTTCTTTCGCCCACTGTTCATGCCCACGGCTACACTATTGCCGATCTTGAGATCAGCCATCCCTGGTCGCGTGCGACACCACCATCTGCAAAGGTTGCAGGCGGTTTTCTCACCATTACCAACAAGGGCAAAACAGCAGACAGGCTCCTCTCCGCCACATTCGAAGGCTCACATACGGTGGAAGTGCATGAGATGGCGCATGAAGCCGGCGTCATGAAAATGCGCGAACTGCCCAAGGGGCTGGAGATCAGGCCCGGTGAAAAGGTGGAGCTTCAACCAGGTGGATTCCACCTCATGTTCATGAATCTCAAGGATGCGCTGGAGGAAAACGATACGCTGAAAGGCGCGCTGGTGTTCGAGAAAGCAGGCCGCGTGGAGGTGGAGTTCAAGGTCGAGGCTATCGGCTACAGGCCGAAAGACGGTGTATCCGGACCGGATCATCAGGCGGGCCATGGTCATTCCGACCACGGTTCTGCTGGCCATGGAGTGAAAACCCGATGAGTGCGCTCAGACTTTTACGTTACGGTGCCTGGGCAGCGGTTGCTGCCCTTGGCATTGTCATCGCCTTTGTACTGCTCAATCCAGTCAAGCGGTCTGATCAGGCCGCTGGAGGGCGTGTGGGTGGCCCGTTCCAGCTCGCCATGGCGAAAGGCGGCGTGCTGGACAGCGCCAGTCTCAAGGGCAAGCCCTATGCCCTGTTCTTCGGCTTCACCCAATGCCCGGACATCTGTCCTGGCACGCTCGCTGACATGACGGCCTTGATGGATGAGATGGACAAGGGGCCGCTGGCCGCCAGGCTCAAGGAATTTCGTATCCATTTCATCACGGTGGATCCGGAGCGGGATACAGCGGAATTGCTTGCGAACTACCTCTCTGCCTTTGACAGCCGCGTGGTGGGGTTGGTTCCCGCGCTTGCTGCCCTGCCGGCTTTGGCAAAACAGTTCGCGGCTTTCTATCAGAAGGTGCCAACATCCAGCGGCTACACGATGAACCACACCTCGGCGGTTTATCTCTTCAATGCGGAAGGCATTTTTGCAGGCAGCATCGATATTCAGGAAAGCCGGGTCAACCAGAAAGCCAAGCTGGAAAGGCTCTTGCGGAGCTGATTCCATGCATGATCGGTTCAGCAGGCCAATGCCTCGCAGCGCCTGAGATTGGCGATGGCCTTTTGTTTGGCCGGAAGGTCAAGATAGCCAATCACGGCTTCGCGTCCGGCAACAAAGGAGGGTGTGGCCGTGAGTCCAAGGCTGTCTCCCAGAGATGCGGATTTCTTCAGCGCATCGGTCACCCGGTCGCTGTCAGCGTCGTCAATCAGCTTGTCACGTTTGGCACCCAGCTCCATCGCCACTTCCAGCGCGCGGATGCCGTCAACACGCCCGCGCAGCCTGAACAGCGCCTCATGCAAGGGTAGATAGCCGCCAGTTGTCTTTTGCAGCGTGAAGCCCAGCGCCACGCGTGAGGCCTCGATCGAGGCAACGCCGAGGATGGCATAATTGACCAGAATATAGCGCAGCTTCGGATCTGCCGCGAGAAGCGGGCGAATTTCACGGGAGGAATTTTTGCAAAACGGACAATTGTAATCAAAAAATTCGATGATCGTGGCATCGCCGCGCGGATTTCCAAGCACGACGCGGCCTGGCAACGAAAAGACTTCATTCGAAATTTCGGTGGGCAAGCGCAGAACACGCGCATCAGCATTGCCTGCAATCAGGGAAGCTGCTGCCAGACTTGAGCCAGACAGGAAAAGGCGGCGTGAAAAATTCATGGAATAATTGTTATCATCGCAGCGCATCGCTCTCAATGCGTGATGCCTGTAATGACGCGGAGTTTATCTGCTGGGAAAAATGCTCAAAAGTTCCACCAAAACGCAAAAAACCCGACCATGGCCGGGTTTTCAGAGCGTTCGATCACCGGAATCAGGCGGCGACAGCAACCTTCTTGAGGGCTTTCTGAACGGCCAGAGCATCACGCGACAGGTCGGATGCATCCGCCTTCAGCAGGAAGGCATCAAGTCCACCGCGGTGTTCCACAGTGCGCAGGGCATTTGCGGAGATACGAAGTCTGACGTTTTTCTTCAAACCTTCCGAAGCCAGCGTCACATTGACGAGGTTAGGACGGAAGACTTTCTTGGTTTTGTGGTTCGAGTGGCTGACCTTATGGCCGACCTGACCGTCTTTGCCGGTCAATTCACAGCGACGTGCCATGGTTAATCACCCCTGAATTTGTTCACTTGGATTTAAAGGTTAGCAGTCAATATCAATTCATGCGCCGCGCAACTCGCTTGGCCCTGAGAATATCAACCGCTTTGATTGAAGCGGGTTGCATAATCGCTCAGAGGCCAATGGTCAAGAGAAACGCACGGTTTGGATGTCTTTGTCTTGTTTTGAGTGTGATACATGAAGCGTGGATTGTGGATCAAGCGGCGGGTTCTGGTTCTTTCCCTACTGGCCAGCATGGGCGGCGTTACCCAAGCGCAGGCTGGCCCGATCGAAGCGCGCTATCAGATAGCCATCGCCGGGCTCAGCATCGGGTCAGCGCAGATCAATGGTCAGGTATCGGCACAATCGTATCAGCTGGCACTGAACGCGCGGCTGATCGGCCTTGCTGGTGCCCTTGTATCAGGCCACGGAGCGGTCACTGTTTCTGGAAGTTTTCAGGGCGGACGGCCGATCTCCAATGGCTACGCGCTCAGCGCCAATAATTCGACAATCAGCCGCACGATCCAGATCGGTATGGCGGGCGGGAATATCACGCAAGTTGCCATCGAACCTTCCTTTGAGCCCAAACCAGATCGTGTGCCGGTGCTTGAACATCATCGTCGCGGTGTGATTGATCCGGTCAGCGCGCTTCTCATGCCCGTATCCGCCAGTGCGGATTTGCTGGCTCCCGAAAATTGCAACCGCACGATTCCGGTCTTTGATGGCGTCCAGCGCTTCAACATCCAGCTAAGCCACGCTGAGACCAGGGCCGTGAATGAGCCTAAGAAGGGCTATGTCGGCCATGCATTGATCTGCAACGCGCGTTATGTGCCAGTGGCGGGACATCGGCCTTTGCCAGCCACGACCTATATGGTTGAAAACCGCGATATCAGCCTGTGGCTTGTTCCGGTGGCAGGATCGCAAGCTCTGATTCCGCTGCGCATCCAGATGAAAACGCAGCTCGGCAAGCTGACGATTGATGCGCTGTCATTTTCAGGACTTGCTCAGGATGCAACATCCAGCATCAGGCCATAAACCATGCACCTGATCATGGCTGAACGCGCGGCAGAAATTGCATTCGCTGATTTTCTGAAAGTGGATATCCGGGTCGGCACCATTGTCTCGGCTGATGCTTATCCCGAGGCACGAAAACCTGCTTACAAGCTCACCATCGATTTTGGTCCTGATATTGGCATCAAGAAAAGTGCTGCGCAGATCACAACGCATTATCCATTGGCGACATTGCCCGGTTTGCAGGTTGCAGCCGTCATCAATTTCCCGCCACGCCAGATCGGGAAATTCATGTCCGAGGTGCTGACTCTGGGGTTTCCGGATGCAAACGGGGATGCCGTTCTGGTGCAGCCATCGCGTACTGTTGCAAATGGCGGGCGTCTTTTCTGAAATCATTCACGTCAAAAAGAAAGGGCGGCTGACTGTTTCCAGTCAACCGCCCAAGTCCGAACCAATGCAGGTTCGGTATGTCCTTGATGAGAGACATCCCCGGGGGGCTGGGGGGCTGACGAAGTCCAGAGACATCATCATCAAGAGCATGAGGCAACAATCACACTATCGGTGCGCAGTAGGGCGGTCGAAGGGCCGCTTTGAGGCAAAACTAAGATTTATTAATCTTTGATCCCAGCCGTAACGGGCTATTTCACAACCGTCACGCGGTAGCCAAGCTGGCGGTAAAGGGCGACCAGACCATTCTGAAAAGGCAGATGCAGTGCACCGACCGCGATAAAGGCACCGCCTTTCTCCAGAAGTGGCCGGGATTGATCACGCATGATCAGGTTGCGGTCATCCAGCAATGACTTGGTGAAACGGACGCTTTCCGCACTTTCTGTACGGTTGCTGAGAATGTCGCCGAGGCGCGACAGGGCAGCGACCTCACCCAGACGGTCACCAATATAGGCCTGCGTCAGCGTTTCGCGCATGTCGGCGATTCCCTTGGCGTTGCGTGCGGTTTCGATCAAGGCAATCGGCGGGTTGCTGCCGCCGATCCGCCGCAGAACGCTGATCTGGTCCTCCAGCTTCTCAAGGCCCACAACTGTCTTGCCCGCCTTGGCTCCCGCAACGCCGATCTTTTCATCGACGGAGATCAGGCCAAGCGCGCGCCGCTGACGTTCGCATTGCGGCGAGGAGAGGACAACGATCAGGAACCATGTATCCAGCCTGATGGCACGATCTGCTGAAATTCCCCGTTCCGCGAGTGCCATTTCCACAAGAGTGCGATTGGCAAGGGGGTGCAATGCGGCAAGGGCATTGCCCGAAGAGGCAAGGCCGGCCCTGGCAATCTCTTGCGCCGCCGCATCTTTCAGGCCCGGCGTCACAAGTTCGCTGATCTCGACCGCAACAGAACGGCTGCGGGCAATGAGTGGACGAATGTGGCTGACATGCCGCTCCAGCCGCGTGTCCGTCGAATGCATCGTGCCGAAGAGATAAGAAGGCTGGAGCCCAGGCTTGTCGATGCGCCAGAGCAGGCCTTCTCCGTTGGGGATGGCGTTTGCGGCCGCGATAACCCTGGCGTGCGCCTCGGGATCAGACTTGGCGAGTCCTTTGAGAAGATCACTTGCACCGCATGATGTTGGCACTGGTCTGGCAAAAGCCGGTGAGGCGTGGCTTGCGGCGAAACCCAGGCAGAATGCGAGTAAAAGGCTGCGGAGCATCATCGCGATCACAGTTTTCTCAGAGCCACATGTTCAATGAGGTGGCTCGCTCCCTTTGAAAGGACCAGGCCAGCACGCGGACGTGTAGGGAGAATATTCTCACGCAGATTGGGGAGGTTGATCGTCTCCCACAGGTGTGTGGCAACAGCGAGCGCTTCAGTCTCGCTCATGCTGACGTAACGCTGGAAAAAGGATCTTGGATCGTGAAACGAGGTTTTCCGCAGACGCATGAAGCGCTGGATATACCATTCGCGCAACAAGGCCTCATCTGCATCGAGATAGATCGAGAAGTCGAAAAAATCCGAGACGAAGGCTACGGCACGACCATCTTTTGATAGCCGCCCGGGCTGGAGCACATTCAGGCCTTCGAAAATGAGAATATCAGGCCGGTCAACAGTCACAGGGCTGTCGCGCAGTACATCATAGGTGAGGTGCGAATAGGTTGGCGCCTGCACATTGCGTTCGCCTGCTTTTACGGCTGACAGAAACCGTACAATCGCCAAGGCGTCATAGCTTTCGGGGAAGCCTTTTCGCTCCATCAGGCCGAGGCGATTCAGTTCATCATTGGGCAGGAGGAAGCCGTCCGTGGTCACAAGCTCCACTTTCGGCGTGTTGGGCCAGCGCGAGAGCAGTGCCTTCAGAACGCGGGCCGTAGTGGATTTGCCGACAGCGACAGAGCCTGCAATACCAATCACATAGGGTGCCTTGCCATCTTCCGCGCCCAGAAAGCGTTGTGTTGCCTTGAACAGCCCTTGTGTTGCCGCGACATAGAGCGAAAGCAGGCGCGAGAGGGGCAGATAGATCGCGACAACCTCCTCGACAGAAATGGGATCATTGAGGGATTGCAGTTTGACCAGATCATCGACAGTCAACGTCAGCGGCGTATCCGCGCGCAGATTCGCCCATTCCTTGCGCGTGAAACCGCGATAGGGATTGGGCTGCATCACCTCCGTATGGTCAGATTTCATGTCCATGCCTGATGCGCCTTTCAGATCTTGCGCGAGGCTTTTTCAGCAAGGCCGCTCTGCAGCGTGCGTTGCTCAAGCTCGACCATCACATCCTCAAGCGATACGCGCCCGCCGTGTAGCATGACCAGAAGATGGTAGAGCACATCGGCGGCTTCCCTCTTCAGTTCAATCTTGTTCCCGGTGATGCTTGCAATAACGGCCTCCACGGCTTCCTCACCGAACTTTTTCGCAGCACGCTCGCCGCCATCCAGCAGAAGCCTTGCCGTGTAGGATTCCTCCGGTGAAGCGGCGGCACGGATGCGGACGATCTGTTCAAGATCAGAAAGGGTAAAACTGTTCATTCTCCTCCAATAGCGAGATTTCCGGAGTGATGCGACAGGATTTAGAGCATGATGTTTCCAAATAACCTCGCAACCACTTATTCGCGATATGCCCTGGCTGTTGGGTGTCATGGCTCGTTCTGTTCGAACAGAGCGCGCTTGCTCAATAGCGCACTTGAGCCCATGTCCTGAGCTCATCCGGAGTCGCCGTTGGGAATCCAAAAAACTCCAGATATGCCGGGATCTGCTCGAACAGCATCTCGATTCCGACTTGAACCTTGCAGCCTCGTTTGATGGCGGCGTCAAGAAACGCCGTGGTTTCCTGTTTCATGACCACTTCGCCCACGAAAGTTGTGGGAGCCAGGCGGTCCATATCCAATGGCATTGGGTCGCCTGTGTTCATGCCCAGCGGGGTTGCGTTCACGACGATGTCGCATCCGTCCGGATCGTTGTCACCCGTTCGCACATCAAGAGCAGGATAATGCGTCAAGAGACGCATCTTTAGAGCCTCGCTGGAGGCCTGGTTGATGTCAAACAGCTTCAGGGAACGGGGGCCGCGCGCAGCGAGGCTCGCTGCAATAGCCGACCCGACACCGCCAGAACCGACAACGAGAATTTGTTTGCCAGCAATGGCCTGACTTTTTCGCTCCATGCCACGCGCAAACCCCTCACCATCGAACATGTCACCGACGAGATTGCCGGCATCATTGCGCTTCACAGCATTGCATGCGCCGGCGATGGCCGCTGTCGTCGATATCTCATCGAGCAAAGACAGGGTGTTTATCTTGTGGGGCATGGTGATCAATGCGCCCCGAATATTGGAGAGAGAGAAAATAGCCGGAAAAAATGCCGGATAATCTTCGCTCTTG
>JANNRX010000470.1:0-2410 GCA_031401875.1 Hyphomicrobiales bacterium
ATCGGCGTTCTCGGCCCAGGTGATCACAGTGCGCGGGCTCATCACGGTGGAGAGATCGCCATTGATGAAAGCCGAGCGGGTCAGATCCGCCACGCGTACCATCTTGTTGACGATGTCCTTGCCTTCCTTGCCGGTGTAGTGCTTCGCCTTGGCCAGCACGATGTTCACTTCGGCGTCATGCGGCAGATAGTTCAGCACCGCGACGATGTTCCAGCGGTCCATCTGCGCCTGGTTGATCTGCTGTGTCCCGTGGTAAAGCCCTGAGGTATCGCCCAGACCAATGGTGTTGGCGGTGGCAAACAGCCGGAACGCCGGGTGAGGGCGGATAACCCGGCTCTGGTCGAGTAGCGTCAGGCGTCCAGCGCTCTCCAGGATGCGCTGGATCACGAACATCACATCCGGCCGACCGGCGTCGTATTCGTCAAACACCAGCGCCACATTGTTCTGATAGGCCCAGGGCAGGATACCGTCGCGGAATTCCGTGATCTGTTTGCCATCCTTGAGGACAATGGCATCCTTGCCGACAAGATCGATACGCGAGACATGGCTGTCGAGGTTGATACGGACACAAGGCCAGTTCAGCCGTGCCGCCACCTGCTCGATATGGGTAGATTTGCCGGTGCCATGATAGCCCGTGACGATGACACGGCGATTGCGGGCGAAGCCTGCGATGATCGCCAGCGTCGTGTCCTTGTCGAACAGATAATCCGGATCGATCTCGGGAACCTGACCCTCGGCCTTGGAATAGGCGGGCGATTGCATGTCCGTATCAATTCCAAAAACGTCGCGTACCGAAATGGTAATATCGGGCAGGCCAGTCGCAGCAGTCATAATTCTTCTCCGGTTCTGGCTTCTTTGCCGGTTGCACAATCAAGTTTCAAGCCCACTTCGCTCTGAAACAATGCCGCAGCGGGCAGAATCGACCGCATGACGCGACAGAATTCAGACGTGACCGGAGGTTTTGAGGGTGTTGTAGGCGCGGAGGATTTCCCGCAGCTTTTCCTCGCGGGAGCGGTCGCCATTGTTGGCATCGGGATGCAGCTGCTTCACCCAGCTCTTGTATTTTGCCCGGATCAGCTCGGGTGTCGCAGTTTCGTCGAGATGCAGGATTTCTAGCGCCCTGAGCGCGAGTTTGCCATAGCGCGCGCGGGCTTCTTCCTCGGGAGTAGGCTTTTTGGCCGCATCCTCGCCAAACATGCCGAGCGGATCATGGGGCTTGCTGCCATCCGCCGCTGATCCATTGCCCTTGGCCTTGACACCGATGGTCCATGTCGGTCGATGGCCGGTCAATGCGTCTTTCTGGAAATCGGCAATCGCATCATCCGACATGCCTTGAAAATAATTGTAGCTCTTGTTGTAGGCCTGCACATGCGGCAGGCACATGAAGATGTATTGCCCTTCGCGGTTGCGCCCCATGGGCGCCTTGTGCTCGCCGGGCAGGACACAGCCTGGATGCTGGCACTGCTTCTCCGCGCGTGCTTTCGCCTCCGCTTCTTCGGAGCGGATACGAACACGGTCAAACAGGGGCGAGTTCAAATTCATGATAATGGTGTGTATGGGACGCTCGGAGCCCCCCGGCAAGCAGGCGACCAAAAAAAGGTGAGACATGGACATGAAGAAATTAATAACCGGCAAGCTGATGGATGCCTTTGCGCCATCACAACTCGAGGTGATTGACGAAAGCGATCAGCATGCGGGGCATGGTGGCTGGCGCGAGGGCGAAACGACGCATGTCCGCATCAGGATCACCAGCGCAGCCTTTGCAGGGCTGGGTCGCGTCGCGGTGCATCGGGCGATCAACGGGGTGCTGGGGGAGGAATTCGCGGCTGGTCTGCATGCGCTGGCGATTGAGGCGAAGGCGGGGTGAGGCTGAATGTTAACGGCGTGCTGAACCTCTTGAATCGGCGTTGAGGGTTTGTGGAATGACGGTCATGGCCTCGTTTTTTTCGCAATTCCCCGGTCTTGAAAAACTGACCGGTCCAGACTAGACTTATTTTATGACGATTACTCGGTTGCCTTGGACAATTCAGGATGCAAAAGCTCAGCTGTCTGAGATCCTCAGGCGGGTGCGTTCTGGCAATCCTCAAGTCATCGGCCGACAGGACAAGTACGTCGTTCTGACCGAGGAGCATTATCGGCGAATGAAGGATGATCGAAATCCCTCGAGCCCGTCAACGATCGGCAAGAAGCTCCTGCTGCTTTCTCCTAGGGTCGATACGTTCGACCTTCCTCCTCGAGACACCAGCAGGCCCGACCCTTTCGACAGTCTCAAGGATAGCAAGCCTTGAACGCGACACCACCGCGACCGGGGTCAACCTTGGCGATTTTTCAACGCCCGATTGACGGCTGTCGCAGGTTCGACCAAGATCGTTCGCACGTCGCTGCCACCGTTTCCCGGTCGTTCGCATTA
>JANNRX010000471.1:0-1885 GCA_031401875.1 Hyphomicrobiales bacterium
GCCAGAACATCCTCGCCCATGGCGCGCTTGGAATAGGTTTCGTTCAGCGCATCCGGACGCGGCGCGCTCGACCAGCCGTAGCCCCTGAGATCCATGCAGATCACCTTGAAATGACTGGCCAGTGCCGGGGCAACGCGATGCCACATCACATGGCTCTGCGGAAAACCGTGGATCAGGATGACAGGCGCGCCATCACCCTTGCTGCGGGCAAAGATCTTGCCTTCCGGCGATGGGACCCAATGGCTTTCAAAGCCGGGGAAGAGATCAGCGAGATCAGACATGCGGGCGCTCCTGTGAAGGCAAAATGGCAGCGCCGCACTGCGATATCAAGCGTCAACCGCCCGCCAGGCGATATCACGACGACAAAACCCTTCGGGCCAGTCGATGCTATCAACGGCGGCATAGGCTCTGCTCCGTGCTTCTTCCACGGTTTTGCCAACGGCGGAAATATTCAGCACACGGCCTCCATTGGCGACAAGCTTGCCATCCCTCACAGTGGTTCCAGCGTGAAACACCGTAACGCCCTGCATGGCTTGCGCCTTCTCAAGACCACGGATTTCCGTGCCCTTCACAGGCTCGCCGGGATAACCATTGGCGGCCATCACCACGGTGAGTGCCGGTTCGTCCCGCCAATGCGCCTGTAGGGTCTCAAGCTGGCCATTGGCGCAAGCCAGCAGCAGCGTCAGGAGATCATCCTTCAGCCGCAGCAGCAGCACCTGACATTCAGGATCACCAAAGCGGGCGTTGTATTCAATCAGCCTGGGCCCCTCGCGGGTGATCATCAAACCCGCAAACAGCACACCGGAACAGGGCATGCCACGCTCCGCCATGATTCTTGCCGTGGGGCGGATGATTCGCGCCATCACTTCGGCCTCAAGCGCCCGCGTGAAAACGGGCGCCGGTGAATAGGCCCCCATGCCGCCGGTATTGGGGCCCGTATCGCCATCGCCCACGCGCTTGTGGTCCTGCGCGGCGGCAAGCGGCAGCACCTGCTCGCCATGCACGAGAGCGAAGAAACTGACCTCCTCGCCCTCCATGCATTCCTCGATCACCACTTCGGCTGACGCGCCAAACTGGCCTGCGAACATGTCATCGACAGCCGCTTCCGCTTCAGTGATGGTCACGGCGACGACCACGCCCTTGCCCGCGGCAAGCCCATCGTATTTTACCACGATAGGCGCGCCCTGGCGACGGATATAGGCCTTGGCGGTGGTGGCGTCCCTGAAGCGTCCATAGGCGGCGGTAGGAATATCCGCTGCATCGCAGATCATCTTGGTGAAAGCCTTGGAGCCTTCGAGCTGTGCCGCCGCCTTGCCGTGACCGAAGACTTTGATGCCGCCTGCGCGCAGATCATCCGCAAGGCCCGCAACAAGGGGACCTTCAGGGCCAACCACGACGAAACTGATTTTCATGATGCGGCAAAAATCGAGAACGGCAGCATGATCCGAAACATCAACCACACAATTCTCGCCATGCGCCGCCGTGCCCGGATTGCCAGGTGTGACGAAGAGCTTCGTCAGAAGCGGGCTTTGCGACAGTGACCGGGCCAGGGCATGCTCGCGACCGCCGGAACCGATGAGAAGGACGTTCATGCAACCTCAGGAATACTTCACTCAATCAGATTTGCCGCCCTAGGGTCAGGACCTCTTAATCTCATGCATTTGATGGTTTTTTGGGCGTTGAGGGGCCAGAAGCGGGTCGAAGGGCGGGCGTCTGCCCGGCCGAGACCCGGTTTTGAGACCATCGGCGTTCGAAAAGCCACCGCAGCCCCGCGCGGATCTTTTGACTGTCTGCTTTGCCGTTTCCCCTTGAAAACCGGAGGGTTTTCGGCGGGAAAGCCGCCGCGCATACAATCAAAATCTCTCGCGTCAAATGCATGAGATTA
>JANNRX010000472.1:0-8396 GCA_031401875.1 Hyphomicrobiales bacterium
CGACAACCGGACGCAGGTCCTTTGCCTTGGGGAGGGTTGTGACGATCTGCTCATGCTTGATGAGGGCCTGCGCCATATTGGCGAACATGGCCTTGCGGTGCTCTGGAGTGCGGCTGAAACGACGGCCTCTGAAACCGTGACGCATGGGTTTGGCTCCTTAAGTTGATTGCGACCGCCGTGCCACGGTACGGTCGACATAGAATTGGTGGCGAATGGCGAGTAGGGATTGGCGAATAAAGGAAATTAAGTCGCCTCTATTCGCTATTCGCCACTCGCCACTCACTTTCCGTTTTAATAATGCTCTTCAAACCGCTTCGCGAGATCCTCGATGTTCTCAGGAGGCCAACCCGACACATCCATGCCGAGGTGAAGTCCCATCTGCGCGAGGACTTCCTTGATTTCATTCAGGGATTTACGACCAAAGTTCGGGGTCCGCAGCATCTCTGCTTCTGATTTCTGGATCAGATCCCCGATGTAGACGATGTTATCATTCTTGAGGCAGTTTGCGGAACGGACAGAAAGCTCCAGCTCATCAACCTTCTTGAGAAGTGCAGGATTGAAAGCAAGCTCCGGAATGGAAGGAGCTGTTTCAGCCTTCTTGGGCTCTTCGAAATTCACGAAGATTTCAAGCTTGTCCTGAATGATACGTGCCGCATAAGCCAATGCATCTTCCGGCGTGATCGAGCCATCGGTCTCGATGGTCAGGGTCAGCTTGTCATAGTCAAGGATCTGTCCCGAACGGGTATTCTCGACCCGGTAGGAAACCTTCTTGACAGGGGAATAGAGACTGTCGATCGGGATCATGCCAATAGGAGCATCTTCCGAGCGGTTCTTGTCGGCAGAGACATAGCCCTTGCCGGTATTCACCGTCAGTTCCATGCGGATATCAGCACCCTCGTCGAGTGAGCAGATCACCAGATCAGGGTTGAGAATCTGGACGTCACCCACAACGGCAATATCACCCGCTGTCACGGCACCTGGGCCAGACTTGCGCAATGTCATGCGCTTGGGACCGTCACCCTGCATCTTGATCGCGACATCCTTGACGTTGAGAACGATGTCAGTGACATCCTCACGCACGCCCGGGATGGATGAGAATTCATGCAGAACACCATCGATTTGCAATGCCGAGACTGCCGCGCCTTGAAGGGACGACAGCAGAATGCGGCGCAATGCGTTGCCGAGAGTGAGGCCAAAACCGCGCTCAAGCGGTTCAGCAACGAGCGTGGCCACGCGCGTCGGGTCATCCCCCTTCACGACATTGAGCTTCTGCGGTTTAATCAGTTCCTGCCAGTTCTTCTGAATCACGGTTATCGTTCCTGATGTCTGTTGATGGCCATCCAAAAAGATGAACCACCGAAGCCTTGGGTTTGTATCAATGGATAAAAATGGATTTTGGAAAGCAAAGAAGAGAAGAGTAAATACTCAGACGCGGCGGCGCTTGCGTGGACGGCAGCCGTTATGGGCAATCGGGGTGACGTCGCGAATAGAGGTGACAGTGAAGCCCGAAGCCTGAAGCGCACGAAGCGCCGATTCACGACCGGAGCCAGGCCCTGTCACTTCCACTTCGATGGTGCGAACGCCATGCTCGGCAGCTTTCTTTGCCGCATCTTCGGCAGCAACCTGCGCTGCATAAGGCGTGGACTTGCGCGAGCCCTTGAAGCCCATCATGCCGGACGAGGACCACGAGATCGTGTTGCCCTGCGCATCGGTGATGGTCACCATGGTATTGTTGAACGAGGCGTTCACATGCGCGACGCCGGATGAAATGTTCTTGCGTTCACGACGGCGGACGCGTTGGGCTTCTTTAGCCATATCTTTTCTCCTTCAAACGCGCCCGTCATTCCAGGCGCTCGGGACTTCGTTGAGCAACAGACACAAGACGATCGGCAATCGTGTGACCGATTGCCGATATCGGGTGCCTCGATTATTTCTTCTTGCCGGCGATGGCTTTTGGCTTGCCCTTGCGGGTGCGCGCATTGGTGTGTGTGCGCTGTCCGCGAACCGGCAGACCACGGCGATGACGCAGACCGCGGTAGCAACCAAGATCCATCAAACGCTTGACGTTCATCGAGGTATCGCGGCGAAGATCGCCTTCAACCATATAATCACGATCGATGGTTTCGCGGATGGCAAGAATTTCAGCATCGGTCAATTGATTGACGCGCTTGGTATGGTCAATGCCAACCTTGTCGCAAATTTCGATGGCATTCACCGGGCCAATGCCGTGAATATAACGAAGGGAAATGATCACCCGCTTGTTTGTGGGGATGTTAACACCGGCAATACGCGCCATGTCTGTCTCTGCTCCATGTGGGCCATGACCGAAGCCGCAGCGTTTGATCCTAACCGGGCGCCGGTGGAGTCCGGCCCATGCCCAGCGACAAAAGAATGCCAATGCCTGAAAGGCATGAACGATCCAGTTGTCCGGAAGTAAAGCGCTCGTTAGCGGAGGATCCCCAGTGCGTCAACTTCTTATTTCGCGAATGCACACTCAAGGTGCCTTTGCCTGATAAAACTGTGCACTGCCGAGGAATATGACGCTGTTTCAAAGAGAAAGCTTTGTCACTCAAGGTTTCAAAATAGCATCGATCGCGGCACTCACCTGATCAATGGATTGCATACCGTCCACGGATTTGACCATGCCCTTGGCGGCATAATAGGGCCTGACGGCCGCTGTATCCCGGTGGAAGGCTGCAAGGCGCGTCTTGAACACCTCAGGGTCGTCATCCTTGCGGATGGCCTGGCCTGCGGCCATCGCCTCGGCGGCACGCTTCACGATACGGTTGACCAGCTTTGTTTCATCAACAACCAGATCAATGACGCAATCCAGTTTGAGACCTTTTGCCGAAAGCATCGCGCCAAGTGCATCGGCCTGGGCGACAGTGCGCGGAAAGCCATCAAGGATGAAACCTCTGCTGGCATCTGGTTCGGCAATGCGTTCCGCGATGATAGCAACCACGATTGCATCGGAGACTAGCCCTCCCGATTCCATCACTGCTTTGGCTTGCAGTCCAACAGAGGTGCCCGCAACAACGGCGGCACGCAGCATGTCGCCGGTGGACAATTGCGGTATGCCGTATTTCTCAACAAGTCTCAGCGCCTGTGTGCCCTTCCCAGCCCCAGGCGGACCCAAAAGGATCAGCCGCATTATCGTTTACTCCCTCGCAACTTGGACTTCTTGATCAGTCCTTCATATTGATGCGCCAGCAGATAACCCTGAACCTGGCTTACGGTATCCATCGTAACGGAAACCACGATCAGGATCGAGGTTCCACCAAGATAGAACGGCAGCGCTGCATAGCTGATCAGAAACTCTGGCAGCAAGCACACAAAGGTCAGATAAAGCGCACCAACAAGCGTAATGCGAGTCAGCACATAGTCGATATGCGTTGCCGTTCGCTCTCCCGGACGGATACCAGGAATAAAGCCGCCCTGCTTTTTCAGGTTATCCGCCGTCTCCGTCGGATTGAAAACGATGGCTGTATAAAAGAATGCAAAGAAAATGATCATCGATGCATAAAGGATCATGAACAGCGGTCGACCATGACCAAGATAGACATTCATGGTCTGTAGCCACTCCGGCCCGCCGCCTTGCGCGCTGAAGCTCGCCATCGTTGTGGGTAATAGCAGCAGCGATGAGGCGAAGATCGGCGGGATTACGCCCGATGTATTCAACTTGAGCGGCAGGAAAGAAGTCTGGCCTTCATAAACCTTGTTGCCGACCTGTTTCCGGGGGTAATTGATCAGCAATCTGCGTTGCGCCCTCTCCACAAAAACGATCAGTCCAATCAGGGCCACAACCATGACCATCACGAGGAGAATCAGCACCGTCGAGATTGCTCCCTGACGGCCAAGCTCCAGAGTTCCGAAGATCGCTGAGGGAAGCTCGGCCACGATACCAGCGAAGATGATCAGCGACGTTCCGTTGCCAATACCGCGGCTTGTGATCTGCTCACCCAGCCACATCAGAAACAAAGTGCCGCCAGTCAGAGTAACGACTGTGGACAGCACAAAGAACGGCCCCGGATCACGCACGATGCCGCCCGAGCCTTGCAGGCCGACAGCAATACCCCAGGCCTGGAAAAGGGCCAGCACCACGGTAAGATAACGCGTATACTGGTTGATCTGGCGTCGTCCACTTTCGCCTTCCTTCTTCAAGGCTTCAAGCTTCGGAGAGAGCGATGTCAGAAGCTGGATGATGATCGAGGCCGAGATATAAGGCATGATGTTCAGGGCAAAGATCGCCATACGACTGACAGCACCGCCGGAGAACATATTGAACAGGCCAAAAATACCCTGCTGGGCATTCTGAAAAGCCTGACGCAACTGATCAGGATCAATTCCGGGGAGCGGAATATAGGTGCCGAGGCGAAACACCAGGAGAGCTCCAAGCGTGAACCAGATTCGCTTCTTGAGCTCTTCCGCCTTTGCAAAGGAACCAAAGTTCAGATTTGCCGCGAGCTGTTCTGCTGCCGATGCCATTGTCTTTCGCGATCAGGAATCGCGACCCTTGTTATGTTTCCAAACACGCCGCTTTCGCACGTCTTCAGAAGATAGCCCTAAACACACGAACGCCCGGGTCAAGGCCCGGGCGCATGGCCGGAGGGAATACTCCGGTAGATAACGATGCGGCAGGCGAAAAGCCAGCCGCAGTTTTTACAATCTTACGCTGAAGCAGCTTCCGCCACAGGACGCAGGATCTTGATCGAGCCACCGGCCTTTTCGATAGCCTGCACAGCTGAAGCCGATGCAGCCCAGACTTCGAAGGTCAGCTTGGACTTGAATTCGCCCTGGCCCAGCACTTTCACACCATCGCGCACGCGCGCCAGGATGCCTGCCGCCACAAGACTGTCGACAGTGATGGTTGCTTTCGCATCAAGCTTCCCGGCTTCCACTGCCTGCTCGACACGACCGAGATTGACCTCGTTCAGATCAAGCGCATGGATGTTGTTGAAGCCGCGCTTTGGCAGACGGCGATGCAACGGCATCTGACCACCTTCAAAGCCCTTGATGGAGACGCCGGTACGGGCCTTCTGACCCTTGACGCCGCGACCACCGGTCTTGCCCTTGCCCGAGCCGATACCGCGACCAATGCGCATGCGCTTCTTGGTTGCGCCGATATTATCATGGAGTTCCGTGAGTTTCATGGGTCAGTCCTCACTGGCTATCGACGATGCGCACCATGTGCGCAACGCTTGCCAACATGCCGCGCGCTTCAGGAGTATCCTTCAACGTGCTGCGGCTGCCGATCTTGCCGAGGCCCAGACCAGTCAGGGTTTGGCCCTGTTTGGCTGGCCGGCGGATCTGGCTGGCATATTGTTCAACGATAAAGGTCTTTGTCGCTTCTTTCGCCATCACACAATCTCCTCAGGAATCAGCGCCGGCTTCAGCATCCACGCCGCGGCGTGACTGAAGCTGGGACACCTTGAGGCCACGGCGCGAAGCGACGGAGCGGGGCGAATCTTCATTGGTCAGCGCATCAAAGGTGGCGCGGACCATGTTGTAAGGGTTCGAGGAACCAAGCGACTTGGCGACAACATCCTGCATGCCAAGCGATTCAAACACGGCACGCATCGGGCCACCGGCGATGACGCCAGTACCTGCGGGAGCAGCACGCAAGATTACCTTACCCGCGCCGTGCCGACCGGCAACGTCATGGTGCAGGGTACGACCTTCACGCAGCGGAACGCGGATCAGCGCACGCTTGGCAGAATCTGTTGCCTTGCGGATGGCTTCTGGCACTTCGCGTGCCTTGCCGTGGCCGAAACCAACGCGACCCTTCTGGTCGCCGACAACGACGAGAGCAGCAAACGCCATGCGGCGGCCACCCTTGACGGTCTTGGCGACACGATTGATGTGCACCAGACGGTCCACAAATTCGTTGTCGCGCTCTTCGCGGTCATCGCGGCTACGGCCACGACCGCCTTCACGGGGCTCTTTCGCCATTCCGTATCTCCTTCACTGACGCGGGACGGAAACCCGCTCGCTTGTAGAAGCCACAAGAGCTGTGGCCACATTGATTAGAAATCAAGACCGCCTTCGCGGGCACCCTCGGCAACTGCCTTTACGCGTCCGTGATACAGATAGGGGCCACGATCAAACACAACCTGCTTGACTCCGGCCTTGACGGCGCGTTCGGCAGCAAGCTTGCCAACAACTTTCGCGGCATCGACATTCGCGCCGGTCTTGAGCTGGGTTTTCAGATCTTTCTCGACGGACGAAGCAGAAGCCACGGTATGGCCCTTCTCATCATCGATGACCTGAACATAGATCTGCTTTGCCGAGCGAAACACGGAAAGGCGTGCGCGACCATAGGCAACTGCCTTGAGTTCACGACGGGTGCGGGCCGAACGGCGCGCCTGAGTAACTGCGTTCTTGGACATGGTTGCTTGCCTTTCCCGCCCTTACTTCTTCTTGCCTTCCTTGCGGAAGATGAATTCACCAGCATATTTGACGCCCTTGCCCTTATATGGCTCAGGACCGCGATACGCCCGAATTTCCGATGCGACCTGCCCGACACGCTGCCGGTCATTGCCTGTGATCGTGATTTCCGTTGGCTTTGGTGTCACTACGGTGATTCTTTCCGGAATCTCGTAATTTACTTCATGGCTATAGCCGAGCGAAAGCTGGAGAACCTTGCCAGCAACAGCCGCCTTGTAACCGACACCGGTAATCTCAAGCTTCTTTTCGAAGCCTGCGGTCGAACCGGTGATGATATTTTGAACCTGGGCGCGGGTTGTTCCCCACATCGCCCGGGCGTGTTTTGAATCATTGCGCGGAGAAAAGCTGACGAGGTTACCCTCGATCTTCACTTCCACATCATCCGATCCACCGAACCTGAGTTCGCCCTTGGCGCCCTTGGCGACAATTGCAGAACCATCCAGGCGAACCTGGCAACCTGCGGGAATCGTAACGGCCATTTTTCCGAGACGGGACATGCTCTATCTCCTCTCGCTCAGAATACTTTGCAAAGCACTTCGCCGCCGACATTGCTCTCACGTGCGGCATGATCAGCCATCACACCCTTGGGTGTGGAGACGATCGTGACACCGAGACCATTGGCGACCCGAGGCATTGCATCAACGGAAACATAAACGCGACGACCAGGCTTGGACACGCGCTCGATCATCTTGATGACCGGTTGGCCGTCAAAATACTTGAGCTCAATATCAAGGTCCGTACGACCGTTCTCATATTCCGTGGTTGAATAATCACGAATGTAACCTTCGCTCTTGAGCACATCAAGCACCCGGCTGCGCAGCTTTGAACCGGGGGTCGAGACCTTTGACTTGCGGCGCATCTGGGCATTCCGGATGCGGGTGAGCATATCGCCGAGGGGATCTGTCATGGACATGGTGCGACCCTCCTTTACCAGCTGGACTTGGTAAGACCCGGGACAAGTCCCGAGTTACCAAGGTCACGCATGGCAATGCGCGACATCTTCAATTTGCGATAATAACCGCGCGGGCGACCCGAAATTTCGCAGCGGTTCTTGACGCGGGTGGCTGACGCATTGCGCGGCAGTTGAGCAAGCTTGAGGCTGGCGGCAAACCGCTCCTCAAGGCTGGCTTCCTTGTTCATAATGATCGTTTTCAACCGTGCGCGCTTGGTGGCCTGTTGAGCCACCAGTTTTATCCGCCGGTTGTTCTTCTCGATCATGCCTTTTTTGGCCATGTGATCAGATCCTTCTGGTGTCCGCGTTTGAGCTTAGACGGTAAGTCGGCTCACTGCCGGAACGGGAAGTTGAAGAGTTTCAAAAGCGCCCTCGCCTCGTCATCCGACTTGGCGTTGGTGCATACGATGACGTCCATACCCCAGACCTGATCTACCTTGTCGTAGGAGATCTCGGGGAACACGAGGTGCTCCTTGATGCCCATGGCAAAATTGCCACGACCATCGAAGCTCTTCGGATTCAGTCCACGGAAGTCACGTACCCGAGGCAAAGCCACGGTGACAAGACGGTCCATGAATTCAAACATGCGCGTCTTGCGCAAGGTAACCTTTGCGCCAATCGCGAGATTTTCCCGAAGTTTGAAGTTCGAGATAGCAGCGCGCGCACGTGTCAGTGTCGGCTTTTGCCCGGCAATCAATGCAAGATCAGCGGCAGCAATACCAGCTTTCTTGGAATCATTGACCGCTTCACCGATGCCCATGTTGATGACAATCTTGGTGATTGTGGGCACTTGCATGGCGTTCTTGTAGCCAAACTGTTCCACCATGCTGGCGCGAACGACGTCATTATAGTGTTTCTTGAGCCGTGGCTCATAAGTCTTGAGATCAAGCATCGATCAGATCCCCCGAACGCTTGGCAAACCGGACCTTGCGGCCATCTTCGAGCACCTTGAAGCCAACGCGCGTTGGCTTGCCATCCTTGGGATCAGCGATGCCAAGAT
>JANNRX010000473.1:0-4686 GCA_031401875.1 Hyphomicrobiales bacterium
GAAAACCGGACCAAATCTGCTCCGTCGCAGTGGTTCCGTCTAATAACGTCATGCTCTAACGGCACGCTTGCTGATCGCTGTCCTTATGCATCATTCGCTTGGGCTGCCCGTGCTGCCGCGAGGATACGTTCGGCACGGCGGATATGTGGCCGGTCCAGCATCTCCCCATCCAACCCGATGACGCCTGCCTGGGGATTGGCCTCAAACAGTGCGATGATGCGGCGGGCGCGCTCAACTGTTGCTTCTGAGGGTGTGAAGACTGCGTTGATGATTGGTACCTGCGCGGGGTGAATGGCCAGCTTTCCAGAATAACCATCCCGTCTTGCGGCCTCGGCTTCGATCTTCAGCCCGTCAAGATCGCGAAAACGGGTGTAAACGCTATCAATGGCTGCTGTCTCGGCCGCTGTCGCAGCATAGAGGCAGAGTGTTCGTGCCAGCCGGTACGGATCGGTATAGGTTCCATCTTCAAGGCGGTTGGTTTCTGCCCCGATATCGGCGGACAGATCCTCGCCGCCCCAGGTCAATCCGATCAGGCGTTTGCTGATCGCTCTGTACGTGCCCATGTGGAACAGAGAATGCGCGGTTTCCGTGGCAATGGCGATAATGCGGGTGGAACCATCATGCAGATTGTTTTCTGCCTCGCGGACGGCAATGCGTGCGGACAAGAGCGAGACGTCATCGCCTGATTCGCTTTTTGGCAACATGATGCCATCGGGACCAGCAGGCATGACAGCATCCAGATCCGCTGTTGTCAGGCCTGTTGCATGGGCGTTGACGCGCACGAAGAGTTGCGGATGTCGGGCGCTTTTGCGGGCGGACATCAGGAATTCACGGGTGATGGCGCGGGCTTCTTCCTTGCGGGTGAGGGCCACGGAATCTTCAAGATCGATCAAAAGGCAATCGGCACCTGAAACCAGCCCTTTTGCCAGTTTCTTTGCGTCATCGCCCGGTACAAACAGGAGTGATCGCATTGTCAGTCTCCTGCCACAGTGCCTGATACGGGCATGCGGCGCATGAAAGCCTGCCTACGACATTCGGCAACCAGCTTGCCGTCCTGATTATAGGCGCGGTGGATGAAATCGACGATGCCGGCATCCGGTCGTGATTTCGATTCCCTGACCGCTGCCACTTCCGAGGTGCAGTGAATGCTGTCGCCCTCGAACAGCGGATGGGGAAACTTGACCTCCGACATGCCAAGGTTTGCAATGGTGGTGCCGACTGTCAGGTCATTGACGGAAATGCCGATCATCAGACCAAGCGTAAACAGCGAATTCATCAGCGGCTTGCCCCATTCGGTTTCCCTTGCACAGAAATCGGCATCGATATGCAAGGGCTGCGGATTGAGAGTCATGTTCGAAAACAGCATGTTGTCCATCTGGGTCACACTGCGCGTCAGCCGGTGTTTGACGACTTCTCCCACGCTGAAATCCTCAAGATAGCGTCCGCCACGCCAGTGTCTGCGATCATTCGACATCCCTGCACTTCCTCCACAATATTCAGCAATAGCTGCAAGAGCGCGGAATTTTAAGCCCGTATTTACCATGCTTGTTCATATCTTGGAGTTGGACATGTTTGATGTCCGGCAGGGTTCTCTTCGAGTTTCATGTTTTTGTTCACCAACCAGACGCCAGTCAGCGCCAAACCGTCAGTCAATGACGCGCTGCCCCATGCAGGTTCGCTGAAGCAGGCCTCCAGGGCAACCGGCGTGTCGTTTGATTATCTGGCGAAGACCGCCGAGCGCGAATCCGGCTTCAATACACAAGCCAAGGCATCAACGTCCTCCGCGACAGGCCTGTTCCAGTTCATCGAACAGACATGGCTTGGTGTTGTGAAACAGGAGGGTGGCAAGATCGGCCTTGGCAATGAAGCCGCTGCAATCTTATCGGAGAATGGCCGCCTGAGTGTCGCGGATCCGGCTTTGCGGCAACGCATTCTGAGTCTCCGTGAAGATCCATCGGTTTCTGCGATGATGGCGGGGGCTTTTGCTGCGAAGAATGGCCAGAAATTGCAGGAATCCCTTGGCCGCAAAGCCACCGAGGGCGAGTTATATCTCGCGCATTTCCTCGGGCCTAGCGGCGCGCGTGATCTGATCAACCTGGCTGAGAAAACGCCCGATGCCAAAGCGGCAGCATCGTTTCAGGATGCCGCTGCGGCCAACCGGAATATCTTCTTTGATAAATCCGGTCGGGCGCGGGCTGCTTCCGAGGTCTATTCCAATATAACCGGTGCTTTCAGCCAGAACCCGACATCGGCGCCAAAGGATACGGCGGCCACCAGCGCAAAAGCGCATGAGATGTTCCGCGTGAAAGGCGAGGGCAAACCTCTGCACGGGCTCTTCCGCTCGAGTGGTGAACCCGTTTCCGAGGCGGTTATCCAGAATTGGGGAAGCTTTCGCAAGGCGAGCCAGACCAGTGACACCCGCGTGCCGTTCTTCCCGCGTGAAACCACGGCTGCCGGGGCTGCACGTGTTTCTGTGGCACCAGAGCTTGCGATTTCCGAGAGCGGCAATCGATCGGTCACAGTGCCGCTTCCGCCCAGGCGTCCCGTCACCAGCCAGGGGACTCAGAACCTGACAGAGCTTCAGAACCTGCGCAGAACCGTACCCAAAACCTCCTCTGCCCAACCCCTTGATTTGCTGCGTTTTGTAAAGGCGGACCGTCTCCCATGATCATCAAGAGCTATCTCGAATGGTCGCAAACGGCCTCTGCGGAAGACCGGGCTCTTGCCGTCGGTATTCTGGCGGAAGTGTATCTTGGCGGAGAGCTTGGTGTCGAAGAGCGCTGGAATGCCGAAGCGGCATTGACGCTTGCGCTGGATGATCCCTCGGTCGGGGTTCGCAAGAGGCTGGCTGAGCTTCTGGGCAGTGCCGAACGCGTTCCACGCCATATCATTCAGGTGCTTGCACAGGACACGCCCGAAGTTTCCCGGATTGTTCTGGCGAATTCGCCCTTGCTTCAGGATGTCGATCTGATCGAGCAATTAGGCCGTGGTTCAGAATCCCTGAATCTGGCTGTTGCCCAACGTGCTCATGTCTCGATCGCACTGGCAGCCTCGATCATGGAGCGTTGCGACATAACAGCGATTCTGGCCCTTCTGGAAAATGAAGGGGCTGAAGTCCCTGAAGCCAGCTTGCCGCGCTTGCTGGAGCGCTTTGCGGATGAAGGAAGCCTGCGGGAGGTTTTGCTGGCGCGGGATGATCTGCCGGTCAGCATCCGCGTGACTCTTGTGGCAGCAATCGCCCGGCAACTCACAGGTTTTGCCGAGAGCTGTGGCTGGCTGACAACGATGCGGGCCGATAGGCTGGCGCGCGAAACACGGGAAGCGGGAGCAATCACTGTCGCTTCCAGTGCTCAGAGCCATGAAATCAGCGAGGCGGTCATCCGCTTGCGCAAGTCAGGCCAACTCACGCCCCAGCTTCTGCTGCGCTCTGTGCTGTCAGGGGAAACACGTTTGCTGGTGACAGCACTTGCTGATCTGGCTGAGGTCTCGCTGCACAAGGCCAGTGGCTTTGTGCACAGCAGGAGTGGCATGGGTTTCAAGGCGCTTTACCGCAAGGCAGGTATGCCTGCTGGTTTGCTTCCCGCTTTTGAGGCGGCCTTGTCCGCCTGGCATGAATTTGGCGCTGCGTTTGATGAAGACGTGCCTCGGCTCTCGCTCCGCATGGTTGAGCGCGTGCTGACATCTGTCGCCATGCTCGAGCGGGAGGAGTTGGGACAAGTCATGCTGCTGTTGACCCAGTATCAGTCCGAGGCAGCACGCGAGGAAGCGCGCATCAGCCTCGCAGCCATGATGTCAAAACCTGCGCCACCCGTGATGATTGAGCAGGATGATCTCGAAAAACGGCTGGAGACAGCGCTGGAGATAGAGCTGCTTCAGGCGGCTTGATAGCTTCGACGGGTGGTGCTCAATGCACGGTCTGGCCGTTAAAGCTGCTGACGAGCTGTTCTGTGACGGCTTCCAGCTCTTTTGCCAGAGTCTCACCAGTGCGGTGGGCTGCCTGAGTGACGCCTTCCCGTGTGATGGCAAGAATGGCACTGACATGCTGGTCAATGAGCTGAACCAGGGCTGGTGAGCTCATCGCTGCAGCGGGTGTATGCTCCAGCAGCAGGCACAGGCTGGCACCAACGCGGGAGGCGAGCGGAAAGCCCAGCGTGGTTGCCTGGCCGCGGATATCATGGGCTGCAGTATGCAGTCTGGCACTGCGACCCTCTGATCCGCCATTCTGTCTGATATCATTGCGCGCATCTGCAATCACCTTGCAGGCGGCTTCCATCCAGCCGTTGAAGTTCACCGAGAGTGCTTTGAGTGCTTGCTCGGCGCGTCGCACGGCGGTTTCATCGAGCTGCGCAGGGCCGGCGAGCATGACAACTGCCTTGGCCTTGAGCGTATTGCGTGGATGAATAATGACATGATCGATGCCACGCTCCACCATCACGGGTGGAGCCGTTCTTACTTTTCGTTTCGGATTCATCATCGGAATTACCTCGCGCCGAAATCGAGGCGGACAGGGTCAATCTTTTCGGCATTGCCTTTGCCACGCCGTTCAACGCCACCGAAATTCGAGTTTGGCGTGCGCCTGCGGCAGGGACCAAAATAGGTTGAGGTCTTGATGAAAGGGCGAGGTACCATCACAACACTTGCGATACGCTGATAAAGGCCCTTGGCCGAGATTGGCTTGACAAGAAA
>JANNRX010000474.1:0-2293 GCA_031401875.1 Hyphomicrobiales bacterium
TTCTATTGATGCGGCGGCTAAGGGGTACAATTTTGCGGAAACACGCACAAATTGGTAGCTGCACCTTTCATCTTTCGAATAAAACGATTGACCGTGTTCTTGCCCACCCTGATCCTTTTTTCCAAAAGATAAAACCATATATCACCTCCCGTCGCCCCAACGCGATGCAAAGACATAATTTCAAACGTGAATGGGTCGAGGCGTGATCTCGTTGTCGTCCAGCCCCTTCGGAGCGTGCGCCGCCGCCGTTTACGTGGGTTTTTCACTTTCATTGCCATCTTGGAACTCCTTAATTGATTGAGGATCGCTGACTCTCGCATTCAAATTACTTCGAGCGCGAGCGTCCGCGCTGCTACCGTTACTTTGGTCGCACGACGGGTGAAACAAGTCGTGACGTCCAGACCTGCACTAACTCGTTAGATTTTTCAGTCAAAGACTGCCCGGCTTACGCCGGTACGCGGAGGAATTCAAACCTCCGCGGTCACGCCATCACGATCGCCTGTGACGCCGAATTCACCGAGTCTCGCTTTACGGTTATGCGCCCGGTATACCGGGATGACATGCTATTTTTTCTCAAAAACACTTCTGCAAAAATCCAACGTCACCTCCTCCGCTTCACCTGAATTGAGTCCTGCCAGAACTAGTCCCTCTATGACCAAGTTGATGTCCGGCTTGTGGCCTCGCAGCAACTTTCTAAGTTTCTTTTGGAACTCAATTGCAAGAGCCGCTGTATCGGCACTCACTCGAAATTTGCTTCTAGTGTCGTCCTTATCTATAGCCAGTTTGACGAGTTGACCTTGCTTGACAATGAATACTTCACCGTCTGCAAGACGCTCACTCTCCAAGGCTGAATCTGCCCTGATTGTCTCGTCTGAAAACAAATTGGACTGAGCTTTTCCGTTCATTAGTCGTCCCTGCAATACCCCTAAACGCCCCGCCAATGTTAGCGTTTAGCCAGAAAGTGCTAGCGTATATCTTGCGGGAAAGGCACAATTTCGTTGTGATTTCCACGAGTTTTTCGGGGTAGAGAATGACTGGACAGACGGCAGATTTTTTTCGGGCGCGGATCGACGCGATGATCGATTTGCGGCATCCGCTGGCGGTACTCGGCACGCGCCTGCCATGGGCACAAATCGAAACAACACTGGCCCCGTTGTTGCAGAAAGCCGTGCGCGAACACGAGGTGCCTGATGGGATAGACCTGTTTGGCCCAAGTATCGCCACGGTCATGGTCGTCGGTGTGAGTCCCGCTGGACGCCCCCGACTACCCATCCGGCTCATGTGCGCACTGCTGTACCTGAAGCACGCCTTCAAGCTCTCCGATGAACAGCTATGCGAGCGCTGGGCCGAGAACGTCATCTGGCAATACTTCAGCGGCATGGACTACTACGAGACCCGGCTGCCCTGTGACGCCACCCAGATCGGACGTTTCCGGACCGACATCGGTGAGCTCGGGATTGAGATCATCCTCAAAGCCACCATTGATACCTCGGTGGCGACGAAAGCGATCAAGCCCGCCGAGCTCGAGCGCGTCATCGTCGACACCACGGTACAGGAGAAAGCCATCGCCTACCCGGTCGATGCCAGACTGCTGGAGATCGCACGCCACAAGATCGTGAAAGCGGCCAAGGCCTGCGGTATCGCTCTGAGACAGACCTTCGCCAAGGAAGGCAAGATGCTGCGCTTCAAGTCCGGCGGTTACGCCCATGCCAAACAATTCAAGCGGCTCAAACGCACCTTGAAGCGGCAGCGAACGATCGTCGGCATCTTGATCCGTGAGGTGCGCGCCAAGATGGCTGCTGCTAGCGCGACTGCTGACGCCACCATCAACAGCCAGAACGCCGCCAGTCCGATCAGTGCCACCGCCAGCGCGACGCTGACCACTATCCTGGAGAGAGCCGAGCGCATCCGCACCCAGCAGCAAAAGGACAAGAACAAGCTCTACGCGCTGCATGCACCGGAAGTGGAGTGCATCAGCAAGGGCAAGGCCAGGAACCGCTATGAATTCGGGGTCAAGGTAAGTCTGGCTGTTACGCACAAGCAGGGCCTGATGGTGGGGGCCAAACGCTTTACCGGCAATCCGTTTGACGGGCACACGCTCAAAGCCCAACTGGCGCAATGCAACGAACTGACCAAAGACGTTGGCAAACCGGTCAAACAGGCGTTTGTGGACTTGGGCTACCGAGGAGTGGACAAGGACAATCCCGGCGTCGAGGTCGTGCACCGTGGGCGCATCAAGTCGATGAGCCGGGCTGAGAAAAAATTGCTGAGGCGACGTCAGGCGATCGAGCCT
>JANNRX010000475.1:0-3311 GCA_031401875.1 Hyphomicrobiales bacterium
GATGCGCACGGCGGCGTCATGCAATGCGTCGAGCACGGCGAGATAGCTCTCGCCCGGCACGCAGAAGATGTCTTTCACACCATGGACCAGCAGTTGGTCCACCAGGATTTGTCCGCCTGTGCGGGACTTCGCCATCATTGAGCTACCCAATTCAGCATTGATCAAACACCAGCGATATTGACCACGATCCGCCCCTTGACCTTGCCGTCAAGGATCGCAGCGCCAGTTGCAGGCAGATCGTCAAAGCCGATCACACTGGTCATCGCATCCAGCTTGCCAAGATCGAGATCAGTCGCCAGACGCCGCCAGACTTCCAGTCGCAGATTGCGGGCGCAGCCGACGGAATCGACGCCCAGCAGCGCCACATTGCGCAGGATGAAAGGTGCGACGCTTGTGGGCAGGTCCATGCCACCGGCAAGGCCGCAGGCGGCAACAGCACCGCCGTATTGCGTCATGGAAATAACATTGGCGAGCGTCGCGGAGCCAACGGTATCAACAGCCGCCGCCCAGCGTTCCTTGCCCATGGCTCTGGGGGTTCCTGAAAGCTCGGCGCGGTCAATCACTTCCGCTGCACCCAGGCCCTTGAGATACTCTGCTTCCGCAGGCCGGCCGGTTGAGGCAATGACATGCCAGCCGAGGCCGGAGAGAATAGCCACCGCGACGGAGCCGACCCCACCTGCTGCGCCGGTGACCACAACAGGCCCGCGCTCCGGTGTCAGGCCGTGACGCTCCAGCGCCATCACGCATTGCATGGCCGTGAAGCCCGCTGTGCCAATAGCCATGGCTTGCGCTGGTGTGAGTGTCTTGGGCAGGGGCACCAGCCATTCCGATTTCAGCCGTGCCATGCCCGCGTAGGCGCCGAAATGGGTCTCTCCGACGCCGCAGCCCGTCAGCACCACAGCATCGCCGGGTTTGAAGTCCGGGCTCTGCGACGCCGTGACGATGCCTGAGAGGTCAATGCCTGGGATCATCGGGAATTTTCGCACGACAGGCGCCTTGCCCGTCATTGCGAGGCCATCCTTGTAATTGACGGTGGAGTTGAGCACCTTGACGGTGACATCGCCTTCCATGAGGTCGGCTTCGGTCAGGGATTTGACGGTGACGGTATACTTCCCGTCGGGTTTGTCGACGACATACGCTTTGAAACTGCTCATTTCGTGTCCCTGCCTCGTCTTGGTGCTGCTGAAAGCTGCGCCCCTTATGCCGGGTTCAATGCGGCTTTGGAAGGTGCTGCCTTCTCCCGGATCGGCAGGTTGATGGCGGCGGATGCAAAGCCCAGCGCAATTGATCCATACCAGACCAGATCATAATTGCCGTACCACTCGTAAAACACGCCGCCAAGCCAGCCGCCGAGAAAGCCGCCGACCTGATGGCTGAAGAAGGCGAAGCCATAGAGCATCGCCATGTCACGCGTGCCGAACATGGTCATCACCAGCGAGGATGTCGGCGGCACCGTGGACAGCCAGAGCAGGCCCATGGTCGCACCAAAGGCCAGAACAAGCGCGTTCGAAGGCGGCAGTGTCATCAGCGCGATGATGGCGAAGGAGCGTCCGACATAGATCAAAGCCAGCAGATAGCGCCGCGGAAAGCGCGTCATGAGCCATCCCGCCGAGATCGAGCCGACGATGTTGAACAGACCGATCAGTGCCAGCACCCAGGGGCCGATGCGCGAATCAATGCCGATATCCTTGAGATAGGCAGGAAGATGGATGGTGATGAAAGCCAACTGGAAGCCGCAGGTAAAGAAGCCAAGGATCAGCAGGATATAGCTCGTGTGTCCAAACGCATGGGAAAGTGTCTGCATCAGCGTGCGCTTGTCCGCTTCGCTGTCGGTATCCTGTGCAACCCGTGGCTGCGTTGCCAGAAAGATTGTCAATGGAATGGTCATCATCAGCAACGCGGCGAAGACCAGCAGCGAAAATTGCCATCCCGTCTGATCGATCAAGCCAACTGACAGGGGAGAAAACAGGAATTGACCGAAGGAACCAGCGGCGGTGCCAAAGCCCAGCGCCATGGCGCGTTTTTCAGGCGGCAGCAGCTTGCCGAAGGCAGCGAGCACCAGATTGAACGAACACCCCGAAAGTCCGAAGCCGATGAGCACGCCGGAGGTGATCGTGAAAGCCGAAGGTGTGGTGGAAATGGTCATCATCGCCAGTCCGGCCGCATAGAGCACAAGGCCACCGATCATCACGCGCATCACGCCGAACCGGTCCGCGACGGCACCGGCAAAAGGCTGTCCAATGCCCCAGAACAGGTTTTGCACGGCGATGGCAAAGCCGAAGACGTCCCTGCCCCAGTTATAGTCCTGGATGATCGGCAGCTGGAAAAACCCCATGCTGGCGCGCGGGCCAAAGCCCATCATGGAAATGATGCAGCCTGCCGCAATGATCGTGCCTGCTGCGTATGTTGTTCTCGCGGTAGAGGTCATGCGGCTGGTTCCTGAATAATCGAACCGTTACGATAGGCGAGACTCGGTGTCAGAAACAATCAATCTGTCACACGGGATCGATCATTGATCTGCATGAGCAGAGGTCCGGGACGTTCCAATGCAAAACCGCCGGGCGTGGGGCCCGGCGGTTTTATTAATCCAGGATATCAACGCTGCGCAGATCTGTCCGATTACCAATGCCTGCGAGGGCCATCAATGGGCTGCCAGCGTGCCGTGGCGGGTGCAACCTGCTCGACGCGTTGACGCGTGGCATATTCTGCGGGGATCACCTGATGGTGGACCTGTGCCGGACGAACCAGAACATGGCGGGGCTGCGTGCCGTAGACCGCAGGAATTGTCTCATGCACGATCTGTGCGGGGCGGATCACAACTGTTCTGTGCTGCACGGCATACTGCGCCGGTATGACAACCCAGCAGCCGATGTGACGGCCGTGATGATCAACGCTCACCTGCCATTCCTTGCGTGCTGGTGAAACCATCACCTGCTGCGCCACGGTGCCAAACTCGGCCGGTATCTGTCGTGCTGTGGTTTGCGCATGACGCAGGACCACTCGCTCATGCACCGTCTGGTATTCTGCAGGCGTTCTGTGCGCGATGGCATGGGCCGGACGCACCTGAACAGTTTCGGTGAAGTTCCGGTAAAGAGGCGGGGTGACAACTTTTTCGTAGCAGGTCTCGCAACCGCGGCCACCGGCCTGGGCCAAGGTAACGCTGGCAAGAAGCGCGCTTGCAGCCACTGTTATCATCACAATACGGTTCATCCGCTTATCCTCATGTAACGATCAGATAATTACTGATCCAGATTTCATGGGAAAGCATAGATAAATTGTCTTGCACATCAACGTTATAGTAAAAATAAAGT
>JANNRX010000476.1:0-6757 GCA_031401875.1 Hyphomicrobiales bacterium
CCGTGCATAATGCCTCCACGCAATTTGCACGGTGATGGCGCTGTCGACCTCGCGCAGGAAACGCTCAGCCGCAGCCTGATCCTCGGTGATGATCATGTCCGTATGATGCGAACCAAGGCGCTCGATGTGATCGATTGCGGCATCCAGCCCATCCACCACTTTTGCGGCGATGATGCTGTCAAGAAACTCGTGGCCGAAATCAGCCGGAGTGGCGGCTGCGACTCCACTTACCTTGGCCACAACACTTGCATCACCGCGCACCTCGCATCCCGCCTCGATCAGCATGGTGATCAGGGTGGGCATATGGCTGTCGATGATGGCGCGGTCAAAGAGAACTGTTTCGGCGGCGCCGCAGACGCCGGTGCGCCGCATTTTGGAATTCAAGAGCAAGGTTCTGGCCTTTTCGAGATCAGCGGCTGCATGCACATAGACATGCACGATGCCGTCGAGATGTGCGAAAACAGGCACGCGGGCCTCGCTCTGCACACGCGCCACCAGCGATCTGCCACCACGAGGCACGATCACATCCAGGGTGCCGCCAAGCCCCTTGAGCATCTCTCCGACGGCGGCACGGTCCTTGGTTGGTACGCGCTGGATACAATCTTGAGGAAGGCCTGCCGTCTTCAGGCCATCCACAAGGCAGGCATGGATCGCAGCCGAAGAATGGAAGCTGTCCGAACCACCGCGCAGGACAGAAGCATTGCCCGCTTTCAGACAAAGCGCGCCTGCATCCGCGGTGACATTGGGGCGGCTTTCGAAGATCACGCCAATGACGCCAAGCGGCGTGGCGACACGTTCGATCCACAGCCCGTTGGGACGTTGCCAGCGTTCCAGCACCCGTCCGACCGGATCAGCCAGGATCGCGATACCGTCAAGGCCTTCGGCCATTGCCTTGATGCGTTTTTCATCAAGCACAAGACGGTCAACGAAAGCGGGCGTCATGCCGCCCCTTTGCGCTTCAGACACATCAAGCGCATTCGCCTCGATGATAACGGCCTGCTGCGTGCGCAAGGCCGTCGCAGCGGCTCTGAGGGCAGTGTTCTTCTGCTCGGCCGGGGCCAGCGCCAGCATTCGCGCCGCCTGACGCGCACGCTGTCCGATGGCCAGCATTTCAGCGGCAAGCTTTGCGCTGTCACCTGTGAAATCGGATGCTTTCGCCTGATGGTTCACGTTTCGGCTCCTTCGCCGATCAGCACAAGATCATCGCGATGGATCATCGCACTGCGCCCTGCATAACCCAGAATACGCTGGATGTCGCGGCTGTTGACACCTATGATGGCGCGCGCTTCACGGGCGTCATACCCTGCGAGGCCACGCCCCACTTCTGCACCATCGGGACCGCGCAACAGAACAGCATCGCCGCGTTCGAATGTGCCTTCAATGGAACGCACACCAGCGGGCAGCAGGCTCTTTCGCGTCTGAAGCGCCTTTACAGCGCCTGCATCCACGACAATCACGCCGCGCAACTCAAGACTGCCGCCGATCCAGCGCTTGCGGGCGCTGACGGGATCGGAAGGGGTAAGGAACCAGGTGCAGTTTGCCCCTTGATCGATGGCTTTCACCGGGTTCAGGCGCTTGCCATTGGCGATGATCATATGCGCGCCACCTGCAACAGCGATCTTCGCAGCCTCGATCTTGGTGGCCATGCCACCGCGTGAAAACTCTGACGCTGCACCACCCGCCATGGCTTCGATCTCGGGGGTGATGCGCGGCACGACAGGGATCATCGTGGCCGACGGGTCCTGTGCGGGAGGAGCGGTATAGAGCCCGTCAATATCCGAGAGCAGCACAAGCAGGTCAGCACCCGCCATGGTGGCAACGCGGGCGGCCAGCCTGTCATTGTCACCGTAACGGATTTCGGCGGTGGCCACTGTATCATTCTCGTTGATGACGGGGATGGCGCGCCGGGCGAGCAGTTCATCCAGCGTGGCGCGGGCATTAAGATAGCGGCGGCGTTCCTCGGTGTCCTGTGGCGTGATCAGGATTTGCCCCGCCATAATGCTATGGCGGCCCAGAGCTTCGGCCCAAACCCTGGCCAGTGCGATCTGGCCAACAGCAGCGGCGGCTTGCGAGCGGTCGAGTGTCAGCGCGCCTTTGGGATAGTCCAGCACTGTGCGCCCGAGTGCAATTGCACCGGAAGAGACAACAAGCACGTCAATGCCCTGGCCATGCAGCTCCGCAAGATCATCGACCAGCGCTGTCAGCCATGCAGCTTTTGGCCCTTTTGCCGGATCAACCAGCAGAGAGGAGCCAACCTTGACGACGATGCGCTTGAAGGAGGAAAGGACAGGAACGGCAACGGACATCGGAGTATGGCGGATCGCGGTTGAGTTGAGGGTGAGTCACAAGACAGAGTAATCACGGCTAAGCGATGCAAGAGGGCGTGACAAGCGAAGCTTTGATACGCTACGCAAAAGGCATGGCCACCGGAATCGATTTGTCTGCCTACAAGGAACTGGTGCTGGTGCTTGGAACGGCTGCCATCATCGTTCCTGCGGTGGTACGGTTCGGCTTCAACCCAATTTTCGGCTTTCTTGCCGCGGGCGCGATCCTTGGACAGGACGGGCTTGGTCAACTGGCATCTCATGTCCCGTTCTTCTCCTGGATCACGGTGTCGGACCGGACACAGATCGCTCATCTGGCCGAGGCTGGTGTCGTGTTCCTTCTCTTCATGATCGGGTTGGAACTGTCCTTCGAGCGGCTCTGGACGATGCGACGGCTCGTCTTCGGGCTTGGAGCCACGCAGGTCCTGCTGACCGGCATCGTGCTGACAATCAGCCTCAGACTGGTTGGCGTGACACCCGATACTGCGCTGGTGCTGGGCTTTGCCTTTTCCCTCTCCTCCACGGCGCTGGTGGTACAGTTGCTGGCTGACCAGAAGCGGCTTGGCTCCTCAACCGGGCGTGTTTCGTTTGCCATCCTGCTGTTTCAGGATCTGGCGGTCGTTCCGTTGCTCGTGCTCGTCGGTGTGCTGGGGCAGGCAGGCGGGCCTGGGCTGTGGGAGGGCCTCGGGCTTGCCACGATCAAGGCTGCGGCTGCGATTGGCGGCATCCTGCTCTTGGGGCGCTACGTCTTACGCCCGCTGTTCCGGGCCGTCGCCCGCACGAAAAGCGGAGACCTCTTCATGGCTGCCAGCCTGCTGGTGGTGATCGGCACGGGCCTGATTACAGCCGCCAGCGGATTGTCCATGGCTCTGGGTGCCTTCGTTGCGGGCCTGATCCTCGCGGAAACGGAATTCCGCCGCGAGATCGAGGCAACCATTGAGCCGTTTAAGGGATTGCTCGTCGGGATTTTCTTTTTCTCGGTTGGAATGTCACTCGATATCGCCGCAGTGCTGGCCAATCCCGTGGCGATCATTGCGGCACTCTTAGCGCTTCTGGTTGTCAAGGCCGTCATTGTCTATGCCGTCGCCAGACTTTTCCGCACCAAATCCGGGACTGCCATGGAAGCAGCCTTGCTGACGGCGCCAGCCGGTGAATTCGCTTTTGTCATCCTGGCGCTTGCTGGCGCAAGCAAGCTCATCCCCGATGCCACCGTCACGGCTGGCATCGCCGTCGCATCGCTCAGCATGCTTCTCAATCCAACCCTTGCCAGCCTTGGCCAGCGCTTGCGGCAACAAAACGAGCCAGCGGCAGCGCCACGTGCAGGTGCCGTTTCTCCGCCACCGATGTTCGAACAAGCACCCCATGTCATTCTGGTGGGGTATGGCCGTGTCGGCAAACTGGTGGGCAATATGCTTGAGGAGCACAAGCTTCGTTTCGTGGCGCTCGATACCGACCCCGATCTCGTTGCCATGGGCCGCAAGGCGAAGCAACCGGTCTTCTTTGGCAATGCTGCCGATGTCGGCATGCTGAAGCGCCTGGGGCTGGACGAGGCGAAAGTGCTGGTGATAACGATGGATGCCCGCAAGGCCGTGGAAGAGGTGACGCGAGCAGCCCGGGCCGGACGCGCGGACCTGATGATTGTCGCCCGCGCCAGGGACCAGGACCACGCCGCGCTGCTCTACCTTGCAGGCGCGACCGAAGCGGTGCCGGAAGCCGTCGAGGCCAGTCTCCATATCTCGGAGGCGGCGTTGATCGGTGCAGGTATCCCCCTCGGCCTCGTCATCGCCTCCATCCATGAGCAACGCGATGCGTACCGCGCGTCATTCCAGCGCATCAGCCGCGAGGATCGCGGCCCCGTGGCACGTTTGAGGGCCAGGCGCACAGCCCTCCGCAAGAAGGAAGGCTAGGATGTCAGCTTTCAACAGGTTGTCCATTCATCGCCTCACGGCGCATAGTCCCAGTTGTCGTCGTCATCCTCCATCTCTGGCATGGTCTGGCGCTTGCCACCTTGCGTGGAGATGCCCTTGGTGGGCGTGATGACGGCCTCGTCTTCGCGGGCCTTGTCAATGATGCTGATCAGCTGGGTCAAGGCCTCGGTCACGCCCTTGCGGGACACAGCGGAGAGCGAAAGCGGGGTCTGGCCGCTGGCTTTCTTCAGCCGCCGCAATTGCTTCTTGAGCGTATCAGGGTCAAGCGCATCGGTCTTTGACAGCGCCACGATCTCGGGTTTATCGGCAAGGCCACCGCCATAGGCTTCAAGCTCCGTGCGTACGGTCTTGTAATCCTTGCCCGCATCCTCGCCGGTTCCGTCGACCAGATGCAAAAGAACACGGCAGCGCTCGACATGGCCGAGAAACCTGTCGCCAAGGCCAATGCCCTCATGCGCCCCTTCGATCAGGCCGGGGATATCGGCGAGCACGAATTCGCGGTCATCGTAGCGCACCACACCAAGGCCGGGATGCAGTGTCGTGAAGGGATAATTCGCGATCTTGGGTTTGGCAGCCGTAGTCGTCGCGAGGAAGGTGGATTTGCCGGCATTGGGCAAGCCAACCAGTCCGGAATCCGCAATCAGTTTCAGCCGCAGCCACAATGTGCGAATTTCGGCCGGCTGGCCAGGATTGGCGCGGCGCGGCGTACGGTTGGTTGAGGAGACGAAGTAGAGGTTGCCAAAACCGCCGTTGCCGCCTTTGGCGAGCAGCACGCGCTGGCCTTCCTCGGTCATGTCGGCGATCAGTGTTTCGCCATCCTCTCCGAAAATCTGCGTGCCGACGGGAACCTTCACAATCGCATCTGCGCCCTTGGCACCTGCGCGCTGGCGTCCTGCACCTTGCCCACCGATCTTGGCCTTGATGTGCTGCTGATAGCGGTAGTCGATCAGCGTGTTGAGGCCGTTGACGCATTCCGCCCAGACGTCACCGCCGCGTCCGCCGTCACCGCCGTCGGGTCCGCCGTATTCAATGAACTTCTCCCGTCGGAACGAGATGCAGCCGTTGCCGCCCGCGCCGGACTGGATGAAGATTTTGGCCTGATCGAGAAATTTCATGGCTGTTCCATAGGCATGGATGGCCAAAAGTGCAATTGATCACTGCCGCGCAGCTGCTGTGCATTGTTCCGTGATCGCCCGGACACGTTGGCTCTGTTCCGCCGTGAGCTGGCTGGTGACAAGAGGCGTCCACAGTTTCGCATTGCGAACCTCCGCCTCCGAGCAGGTGCAGTAACGCATGCAGACGTCTGCCGAGCCACCGGCGCGCATGCAGCTTTCATCACAGGCCAGCCGGAATTCGCGCGTCACCCTGTCTGTCCCCGGAGTGGGCAGTGCCAGTGCGGCAGCACCAACCAGCAGCAGCAGAATCGGCTGATGGATCAGATAAATGGCAAGGCTCCATTGCCCGGCCTTGGCGGTTATAGCCCACGGGCCACGGGGCGATGTCAGAAGCCACTCAGGCGGGTTCGCTGCAAGGCTGCGACCGATGACAATGCCCGCAAGTACGCAGGCGAACCATGGAAACGGCGGCACGTAATCATTGGTGACGGGCGGATAGGTTCCAAGCCCCACCCAGCGCAGCAAAGGCGCATCAAACAGTGGATGCGCTACAATCCAGGGCATGGCAAAAATCAGTATGGCTGCCATCACAATCAATGGGGAAGGAAGGCGCAGAAATGGCAGCGCCAGAACGCCTGACAGCGCCATGCAATGCAGAATCCCGAAAAACACGAAAGTATTCGGCATGGTGACATAGGTTCCAGCACTCACCGCCAGTGCCGCACCGGCAATCAGGGCAAGGCGTTTGATGAATTTGGGCCAGTCAATGCCATTGCGGGTCGCAAGCACAAGCCCGATGCCTGAAAGCAGCAGGAACGAGGCCGCGATGGCTCTGGCAAAGTTTCCCCAGAACCAATGGGCCGCCACGTTGATGGTGATCAGTTTGAAAAAACTGAGATCCCAGGTGAAATGAAAGACGATCATGGCTGCAACCGCAATTCCACGCATGATATCAATGCTGGGAAGACGAGGGGCGATGTTTGGCGATTCAGTCATCCATCTGTTCTGGCAGAGAGACTCTGCGTTGGAAAGGCCGAGAATGCCCTCTGCCCAGTTGAGAGCATGGTATCATCGGAGTGAGTCCTTCGAGGCTCCTTCGCTGCGCTTTGTCGCACCTCAGGATGAGGAGATTGGGCTTGGCATCGGCGAAAGCGCTGATGCAATACCCTATAATCCTCATCTTGAGGTGTGAGCGTAGCACATTCCGTCGAAGCGTCAGACGCTGTTCTTCAGCGCGACCATGCCCGACCCCATCGTGAAGCTGTCGCAGGAGATGCTGCATAACCCCGTGATGATCAATCTCGAGCGGAAGGCCGCTCCGGCCACTGGCATCTTGCATGCCATCTATCCCGTGGCCGCGCATCTGAAACCGGCGCTGCTGCTCTCGCTG
>JANNRX010000477.1:0-5017 GCA_031401875.1 Hyphomicrobiales bacterium
CTCGATCTGACGGATTTGCCCACAGCAACGGCGTTTGCCCGCGTATTTGGTGGCTGATATGTCTCTCCAGGGATATACTTCAGGCGCTTCGGGCCATGGTACAGCCAGCTATGATGCGGCCAATGATGATGCCCTTGGCAATTTTCTCTTGGCACTGCGCGCCCGCGGCATACGCGATACGGCTTTTCTCAATGCCATCGAGCGTGCGCCGCGCCCGGCTTTTTTGCCATTTGAATATCGCGGGTTCGCCTATCAGGAATTTGCATTGCCCTTGCCTTGCGGGCAGGAGGCGGGACCAGCCTTCTCGATTGTGGAAACCGTGAGCGCTCTCGAACTCGAACCACAGCATCACGTGCTTGAAATCGGCACGGGCAGTGGCTGGCAGACCGCCCTGATTGCCGGTCTTGTCAAGGCGATTGTCAGCATCGAACGCTGGAAAAGCCTTGCGGAGGCTGCCGATGCGCGGCTGCAAGCCATGGGCCTGGTCAATGCCGTGGTTGCCCATGGTGATGGGGAAGGCGGTGTTCCCGCTGCGGCACCCTTCGACCGCATCGTCTATAACGTGGGCATTGTGGCACTCTTGCCAATCATGGCAGCACAATTGGCGGAAGGTGGCATGGCCCTTGCGCCGGTCATTGCAGGAAATGAGCATATCCTCACACGATTTGAAAAGCGCGATGGTCGGCTCGTTGGAACAGAACTCTGGCCTGTCTCGGCTGCTCCGCTTGTGCAGGGTGCCGCCGTTTTCTTGTAGATCATTCTCAAAAAGTTTGATTCCGTTGAATTTTCTGCATTTCGGAAACCCCTCCTTAACCTCACTGCTTTATTAATCACATTCGTTAGTTTGTGTTGCGTATCGGGGTGTTAAATATGCGTACCCGCGTTGCATCTTGCATGAGCAAGAGGGTTCTGAAAGTCATCGCTGCGGCCTCGCTGGCCAGCGTCACTGCTGCGTGCAGCAGTGATACATCGCGGTTCGGTGAAAGTCCTTTCACCAATCCGTTCTCGTCAGCCGCATCCTCCCGGGTGGATAAGGTCACGACAGGCTCTTTGCCGACGCGTTCCTCTCCCGGTACTGCGGTCTCGTCGCAGCCGTTGCCGCCACTTGTCTCTCGGTCCCCGGTATCCAATCCCCTCAATCCAGCCCAGCAGGCAGGGTCTCCTCTGGGGGCGGCACAGTCGCTGCCGCGTGTTGCTTCCGCGACCCTGCAACAGGCTTCGCCCATCGGCGGTTCCGCCGCAGGCTGGAGCGCTGCAGGTGGTACTCCTGTAACGGTTGGAGCAGGTGATACAGCCAACAGCCTTTCAGCACGATACGGTGTTCCAGTGGCCGCCATCACTGCCGCTAATGGCGGACAGATCCGGCCCGGTCAGGCGGCCATCATTCCAGTCTTCAACGGTGCAACCGCAAAGGCTGGCGTCGGTGCTCCGGCCCAGCTTGCCGCCGCATCCGGGGTTGCCGCACCTGCTGTCCCTGCTCCTGTCAGAACAATCCCTGCGATTGCTGCGGCAAAGCCAGCAGCACTGATTGCTGCGGCAAAGCCTGCAACGGCGATCAAGGCCGCCAATCCAGCCGATGACGATGAGGATGAGACGCCCGTCAAGAAAATCATTGCAGCAGCACCTGCCAAACCTCTTGGTACTGCCAAGCCTCCTGGTCTTGCCAAAGCGGCAACGTCAGCCAAGCCGATCAAGCCTGTTGCTCCGGCTTCAACCGACGATGACGAGGATGAAGCTCCCAAGAAGCCAGCGCAGAAACTCGCGCAGGTCGCCAGCAAGGCACAGCCACGCGTGATTCCGCTGGCACCGCAGGCGCCTGCCAAGGTCGCTGAAGGGCCTAAGCTGGATACCACCACAACACAGTCGATTGCGCCCGCGCCGACCGCGCCAAAGGCCGATGACAAGCCGGACTTCCGCTGGCCTGCCAAGGGTCGCGTCATCTCGGGCTTTGGCTCGAAGGGCGGCAATGGCGACGGCATCGCGATTGCTGTTCCTGAAGGCACGCCGGTCAAGGCAGCAGAAGGCGGCACGGTGGCTTACGCCGGCGAGGAGTTGAAGGGCTATGGCAAGCTGGTGCTTGTGCGCCACGACAACGGCTTTGTCTCGGCTTACGCCCATAACGGAGAGTTGAATGTGAAGCGTGGCGAGAAAGTCAGCCGCGGTCAGATGATTGCCAAATCAGGTTCCACCGGCAACGTCACCTCGCCGCAATTGCACTTCGAATTGCGCAAGGGTTCAACGCCGGTCGATCCGACGAAATATCTCGAAAACTGAGAGATCTGGAACAAAAATATCCGGGGAAACGCGAGACCCAGCCGGATATTTTTCATGGACGGCGGCTCTGACAAGAAGCGGAGCCGCCGTTTCCATTTTTGGGTGAATGTCCCGTTTGTTGATCGGACCTCAGCGCCCGAGTGATCGTATCTTTTCCCTGTCCGGCGGCAAAAACGAGCGATCAAATACCTCGCTGACACTTGGCGTGCGCGGCAAGCCCTTGGTTCGGACGATCAGCCCGATCAGGCGGGTGAGTCTCGCCTCATCCATGTCACCGATCCCGATGCGTTTGCCTTCGGGATGAGCCATCTCGCTGTGTAATGTGCCAACCAGCCGCGCCCGGTCAATGCTTTGTCGTCCTGCACCACGCTTCAACAAGGCGGCAATGGCGCTGTCAGGGTCGTCGATTGTATCGGCAAGTCCGCGATTGAAGGCGCGGACAAGGCCTCTGATCGCCGTCTTGTCACTGCGATAAAGCTCTCGCGTCACAAACAGCGTATTGCCGTACATGTCAGGCACGAAATCGGAGTAGTTGATGAAACGAAGCTCCTTGCGGGCATCGATGCCAAGCGGGGCTACGGCTGCGACAATGGTATTCACAAAACCAAAGACGCCATCTGCGCCACGGCCACTGAGCATATCCGCGACTTGCGAGCCCATGCTGCTGGACGAGCGCTCGATCGTGACTTTCGCAGGATTGACGTCAGCAGCAGCGGCCAGCATGTCGAAAGTCACAAGCGCCGCATCATTAGGATGCCCGACAATGAGTTTTCCCTCAAAGTCCTTCGGCAATCTGATCTGGCTTTTTGCAGGAACGGCAATCGTGAACGGAACCCGGTTGAAGGTGGTGTAGACCGCGACGGGACCTTCATTGGGTGGCGTGTTGGCAATCCTCTCGATCAGCGCGTTGATGTCACCATAGCCCAGATCGTAGCTGCCGTGGCGGACCTGGGGGACGATAACAGCCGCGCCTCCGCCTGTCGAAAAAGCGATCGTCAGTCCTTCGTTGCGCAGATAGCCCTTGTCCTCGGCCAGAAGAAAGAACGCGACAGGCCCCGAAAACGAGGTGTTGAGCAGGAGTTTGAGCTGTTTGCCTTGTGCCAATGCAGCAAGGCCTGAAGCGAGGAAAGACGCGGCTCCGGTGAAGCTTGCCAGCAGGGCTCGGCGATCAAGTGACATCCTCAGACCTCTGTCCTGATGCCCATGCGGCCTGCAAGATCCTGAATGAATTGCCAGGCCACGCGTCCGGCGCGGCTGCCGCGTGTGGTGGACCATTCCAGCGCCTCGTGGTGCAGCTTGTCCTGCTTCACACGGAGACCAAAATGTTTGGCATAGGCATCAACCATGGCCAGATACTCATCCTGGCTGCATTTGTGAAACCCGAGCCAGAGGCCGAACCGGTCTGACAACGAGACTTTTTCTTCCACTGCTTCGCCCGGATTGATCGAGGTCGAGCGCTCGTTCTCCATCATGTCCCGCGGCAACAGGTGGCGGCGATTGGATGTGGCATAGAAAATCACGTTTTCCGGCCGCCCTTCGATGCCGCCTTCGAGCACAGCTTTCAGCGATTTGTAGGAGGTATCATCATGATCAAACGACAGGTCATCGCAGAAGATGATGAAGCGTTGCTTGCTGCTGCGCACCAGCCCCATCAGGGCTGGCAGGCTTTCAATATCTTCGCGGTGGATCTCGATCAGCTTCAGCGGCGAGGCCTTGGCCTGCTTGCGTTGCTGGTTGATGGTGGCATGGGCCGCTTTGACGAGTGAGGATTTCCCCATGCCGCGTGCGCCCCATAACAGCGCATTGTTGGCAGGCAGGCCTTCTGCAAAACGCCGGGTGTTCTCAAGCAGAATATCGCGCGCCTGATCGATGCCGTGCAACAGCAGAAGCTCGACGGCATTGACCTTGGGCACGGGTTGCAGGCGAGGCGGATGCGCATGCCAGACAAAAGCATCTGCGGAATCAAGATCAGCCACGGGGGCACGCGGCGGTTCCTGCCGTTCAAGGGATTCGGCGATGCGGCTCAGCAGCGCAATGAGCGCAGGATCAGTGGATGTCATGGTGTGCAGTTCATAAAACGAGATCGATGGCATTGAAAACAGGCTGATACCGTCTTTCTTCGTCATTTCGCTGCAAAGCAATCCCTTTGATGGCTTTGGAGGGCAAGGTTTTGCTTTTGATGGGTTTTCTTTCCGTGCTGACACCGCTATGACAACCAGCCTGAGAATTATCCCTCGCTTTACCCGGAGTGCTATCCGTGATCACAACCGCGCCCATTAGGCTCGCCCAGCCGGATGCTGCACCAAGCGCTTTCGACGCATGCAGGTTCTTTGCCCCCAGTTCACGGATCGATACCCGCAAGAGCTGCGCCCGCAGGATGAAGAGCGCAATACCAAGGGGGATGAGAATGGGTAAGGAGGTGAGCATCAGATCAACTTGCTCTGCGCAGCCTTGACGCAATCCTGATTGAAAGAATCAAATCGTGCATCCACATCATTGAAAAGCTTGGTGAAGTCCGCCATTGAGATTTTCCCGGCTTTCTCCGCCACCTCCAGCAATTTCCAGGTCAGTTCGGTGTATTGCACACGCGCTTCCTGCTCCCGAAAATTGGCAAGGAAAGTCCCGAGTGCGCCGAATTTGTAGACCAGCGCTTTCAGTTCAACCGCCATCATCTCGTTGGATTGCTGGCCCGTCTCGCGCGCCGAAATGCCGAGGCGGTTTGCCTCCTCGGTCTTCAGCCGGA
>JANNRX010000478.1:0-2321 GCA_031401875.1 Hyphomicrobiales bacterium
CTTCATATCAGCGACAGTTGGTCGTCCGACGTGTTCGGTCATGCGGATCGCCCGCATGAAAGGCTCGCCCAGCACCACCGGCAACCACCAATACCAGACCGGCGCCCAGAAATTAAAGGCAACGCAGGCAGCAAGAATCGCCAAGTAGAACGCAGCCATCAACCGTGCCTCCAGAAAGACCGACCGATATTCCTCGGTGGGGATAAAGCGCTTTTCAACCTCGGTCATCCGACCGGCGCAATGGCGGGCAAGCTCGGCGAACTTCGTTTTCCAGTACGGGATTGACGAGAGATACCACAGATACCCTTTCAGCGTCATCGGCAAAGGGATCAGTTCGGGATCCTGACCGGTAAGCTGCGTGTAAGTGTGGTGATCGCAATGCTCGTAACGGAAAAACCTGTTGGGCAGCATGATCACCAGACCATAAATGTTCCCAACCATTTCATTCAGCCATCGTGTGCGAAACACGGTGTAGTGGACGCATTCATGCTGAAGCGAGAAATGATGAACAAGCACAAAGCCATGTAGCGTCATCGCGGGCAAGACCCACCAGGTGCCTTGCGTCAACCAGATCAGACTGCCGGTCACCGCCAGCGTAACCACCCAGATTGCCAGCCTGACAAAGGCGGGCCCGTCGCTGCGGCACATCAGTTTCTTCAACTCGCGGCGGGTCAGGACGCCGTCGTTCAGCGCTTGGGTGATCGGAGTTTTGACTTCCTGTGCCACAATGGGAACTCCTTGAATGGCAGAGCTAAATTATCACCGGGTGAAACATGAGCCCCCAAAAGAAGCAGGCGTTGTAGCAAAAGAGCGGCCCAAGATGTGACTTCTGCTAAAACGCCGTTCCAGATCATTCGACAACGGACAGCTCCTATCGAAACCGGCTGGCCCGCTTGCCATGCTTTCCCGAAGATTCAAGTTTGCTGAAAATCATCGACAGGCCAAAACACAAAAACCAATACAGAATGGCAGTTGTGATCCATGCCTCAAAGATCGCGCGCGTCGAGGAGGCGACGGCGGCGGTCTTGTAGGTCAGCTCCTGCACGGAAATCAGTGAGACAATCGAGCTGTCTTTGATCAGGGAAACAAACTGGTTGGCGAGAGGCGGCAGCACTTTCCGCAGGGCCTGGGGCATGACGATGAAGCGCATCTCGTCAATCCCGTTCATGCCGATCGATTTCGCCGCTTCGCGCTGACCGCGGTCAACTGACTGGATGCCCGCGCGCACGATTTCTCCAACGAACGCGCTTTCAAACAAGGCCAGAACCACCACGCCCGAAAGCGTCGACGGAAACAGCCGCATGTCGCCAAACAGCAGCTCCCATGCCCAAGCATCTTCGCTGCGGGCAATCGCGCGTGCCCAGTTCTCGATGTTGAAGGCGGCGATCAACTGCTCGGACAGGAGAAAATAGAAAATGAAGATGACCACAACTGGTGGCACATTGCGCAAGAGCTCTACATAGGTGCGCGCCAGCATCCGCACGGTCAGGTTCTTGGAGCAGCGCGCCACTCCCAGAATTGTGCCCAGGATCAGAGCCAAGACACCAGCCATCAGGCTGACACGGATCGTGGCAAAAAAGCCCTGCATCAGCAAGTTAGTAACCCAGCGCCCCGACTCCTCGTCAAAGCGAAACAGGTAATTCGGAATGATGTGCCAGCGCCACTTGTAGACAAGAACACCTTCAATCCGGAACCACACAAAAAGGGCGGTTGCAGCCAGGATCAAGAGGATCAGGTAATCTGGCCACCGAAGTTTCTTCAGCATTTACCGCCCGCGCGTCAGAAGAAAAGAGTGGGTGCCGGACCCGTTGCCCGGCACCCCTGTTGGTTATTGGGCCACCATGGATTCCCATTCGCTGTCGCGGAACCAATAGTCGTTGCGCGCCTGCAGGAAGCCGTTCTTCCAGTTAATGCCGATCCAGTTGTTGAAGAAGTTCGATGCATCCGCGTCACCCTTGCGATAGGCAAATGCCTCGCCCGTTGCCAGAAAAGTCTGATCAAACGGTACATACAGCACCTCTGGATAGGTACGCGCCTGAGTTGACGGGTCAGGCTCTGCCGACATCGTGGCATGCGCGTTACCGTTCAGGACTTCCTGGTTGGCGGCCCCATCCTCATCAAACAGCAAAAGCGTAGCTTGCGGGAAAAGCTGCGCAATGGCGTCGGCGGGCGTTGCGCCCCGCCGCGCCGCGAATGTCACGCTTGGGTCGTTAAAGCTTTCCAACGTGAAACCTTCGGTCATTTTCTTGTTGGCAAGGATTGTCAGGCCGGAATAAGCATAAGGGTCCGAAAAGTTAACCGTCAGATTGCGCTCTGGCGTG
>JANNRX010000479.1:0-14223 GCA_031401875.1 Hyphomicrobiales bacterium
GGCTCTGCTGGGAATCAACGTCGATCGCACAGTGTCGATCACATTTGTGATTGGTGCTGGCCTCGCGGCAGTGGCGGCCGTGATGTGGCTCGTGAAATACAATGTGGTTTCTTATAACGACGGCTTTATTCCCGGCGTGAAAGCCTTCACAGCTGCGGTACTGGGGGGCATTGGTTCACTGCCCGGTGCTGTGATCGGAGGACTGCTCATCGGCATCATCGAAAGCCTGTGGTCGGCCTATTTCTCGATCGACTACAAGGATGTGGCGGCCTTCACCATTCTCGTTATCACGCTCATCTTTCTGCCACAGGGGCTTCTGGGCAAGCCGGAAGTGGAGAAGGTCTGATGAGTGCTCCAACCCGCGCCGCAGAGACACATTCCGGCGAAGTGCCCGCACATTTTGATTCGACCAAAGCGCTGAAGGATGCGCTCTGGGCAGCCCTTGTGGCCCTTGGCCTGTTTGGCCTGATCATCGGCCTGAAAACCGATCAGACCCTGAACAACGAGATCGTCCTCAAGCCACGCATCGGCTTGCTGGGAATGATGGTGGGTGCGGTTTTTGTTGGCAGCATCCTGCGGGCCTGGTTCACCTGGCAGCAGGCGCTGAATGCACAGAACCGGGTGGTCACGGTCAAAGGCGAGAGCGGTTTTGCACGCTTCGAGAAATTCGCGTTGCCCATCGCCGTTTTTGTTCTCGCCCTGTATCCGCTGATCGTGACGCTGACAGCGGGTTCCACGAGCATTCCGAAATGGGTCGATAATTTTGGTATCCAGATCCTGATCTATATCATGCTGGGTTGGGGGCTTAACATCGTTGTCGGCCTCGCGGGGCTGCTCGATCTGGGCTATGTGGCGTTCTACGCCATCGGCTCCTATACCTATGCCTTGCTGGCGCAGACCTACGGCTTCTCGTTCTGGCTGGCGTTGCCAGTGGCCGGCGCGATGGCAGCACTCTGGGGAGTATTGCTTGGATTTCCCGTCCTTCGGCTCAGGGGCGATTATCTTGCCATCGTCACGCTGGCTTTCGGCGAGATCATTTATCTTGTCGCTCTGAACTGGAAAGACCTGACCGGCGGCGGTGCTGGCATGTCAGCACCCCGGATCGATTTTTTCGGCATTCCGTTCAACGCCAATGACAATGGTTTTGCCGCGCGCTTCGGGCTTGAATTCACGCCGGTTTATCGCACCATCTTTCTCTATTACACGATCCTGCTGCTGTCCCTGCTGACGGCCTGGGTGACGCTGCGCCTGAAGCGGCTTCCCATCGGGCGTGCCTGGGAAGCCCTGCGTGAGGATGAAATCGCCTGCCGCGCCATCGGCATGAACACCACCAACACCAAGCTGACAGCCTTTGCCATCGGAGCGATGTTCGGTGGTTTTGCCGGCGCTTTCTTTGGCGCACGGCAGGGCTTCATCACGCCCGAAAGCTTCAAGTTCCTGGAATCGGCGCTCATCCTTGCCATTGTTGTTCTGGGCGGCATGGGCTCGCTGATGGGGGTTGTGCTCGCCGCCATCGCCCTGATCGGCGGGAGCGAATTGCTGCGTGAGTTCGATTTTCTCAAACCCATCATCGGCGATGATCCCACGAAGTATCGCATGCTGATTGTTGGCCTCGGCATGGTGCTGATGATGCTGTGGAAACCGCGCGGACTGATTTCAACGCGCGCGCCCTCGATTTTTCTGAAAGAGCGCAAAGTCGTTACTTCCGAAAACGTGAAGGAGGGACACGGCTGATGTCGGCTTCCTCCGCAATCCCTATTCTCAAGGTCGAGCATCTGACCATGCGCTTCGGCGGCCTCGTCGCCATCAACGATCTCAGTTTTACTGCCAACCGTGGCGAGATAACGGCCCTGATTGGCCCCAACGGTGCGGGCAAGACCACGGTCTTCAACTGCATCACGGGCTTTTACAAACCGACCGAGGGGCGTATCGGCTTCCGGCATGGGGATTGTGATTTCGATGCAAGACTTGAAGCCCTGACCGACAGTGACAAGCGCATGGAGCACGCCGTTCCTGATCCGCTGTTCCTGCTGGAGCGCATGCCCGATTTCGAAATCACCGCCGTCGCCAAAGTAGCCCGGACCTTTCAGAACATCCGCCTGTTCACGGGCCTCACTGTGCTCGAAAACCTGATTGTCGCGCAGCACAACTGGCTGATGCAGGAATCGCAATGGACCATCGGTGGATTGTTCGGACTGAACCGTTTCAAGACAGCTGAAAAACTGGCCATCGAGAAGGCCAAGCACTGGCTGGAGAAAACCCGGCTGATGGACCGTGCGGACGATCCCGCCGGTGACCTGCCCTACGGCGACCAGCGGCGGCTGGAGATTGCCCGCGCAATGTGCACGAGTCCGCTGATGCTCTGCCTCGATGAACCGGCGGCCGGCCTCAATCCGAAAGAGAGCGCCGATCTCAACAGTCTTCTCACGGCGATCCGCGATGAGAATGGCACGTCGATTCTCCTGATCGAGCATGATATGTCTGTGGTGATGGAGATTTCCGACCATGTCGTCGTGCTGGATTACGGCACCAAGATTTCGGACGGCACGCCTGCCTTCGTGCAAAATGACCCCAAGGTGATTGCGGCCTATCTCGGCGCGGAAGACGAGGATGAAGTGCTGAAGATCGAAGCGGAGGTCGGACTATGAGTACGGCCACTGCAACCACAGCGCCCCGCCCGCTTCTGCAAGTGCGCGGCGTCAAGACCTATTATGGCAAGATCATTGCCCTCAAGGGTGTCGATGTCGACGTGAACGAGGGCGAGATTGTCACGCTGATCGGCGCGAATGGTGCGGGCAAATCCACCTTGATGATGACGATCTTCGGCAATCCCCGCGCACGGGAAGGCCAGATCCTGTATCAGGGCCAGGATATCAGCCGCACCGAGACCCATGATATCGCCAAGCTCGGCATTGCGCAGTCTCCGGAAGGGCGCCGGGTCTTTCCGCGTATGACGGTTTACGAGAATTTGCAGATGGGCTCCGCTGTTGCCGGCATGCAGCATTTCCCCAAGGATCTGGAACGTATCTGCTCGATCTTTCCGCGCCTGAAGGAGCGTTTGCAACAGCGTGCCGGAACATTGTCAGGAGGCGAGCAGCAGATGCTGGCCATCGCGCGCGCCTTGATGTGCCGCCCCAAGCTTCTGCTGCTTGACGAGCCGTCACTGGGCCTCGCGCCGATTATCGTTCGCCAGATTTTCGATGTGATCAAGGATATCAACCGGACCGAGGGCATGACCGTGTTTCTTGTCGAGCAGAACGCCTTCCATGCGCTCAAGCTCGCGCATCGCGGGTATGTCATGGTCAACGGCCTCATCACCATGGCGGGAACCGGCAAGGAACTGCTCGCCGACCCACGGGTGCAGGCGGCCTATCTCGAAGGCGGGAGGCACTGATGTTTGGTAGTCGACAATGGGCAATGGGCAATCGTTTTGGAACCGCGTCCTATTCCCGACTGCCCACCAAAGGAGCATGCTGATGCAGGGCATCATTCACGAAGCACCAACGATCTGGACCTTTGTTCTTGTCACGCTCTTGCTGGGTGGCGTTGCCGCCTGGCAGACGGGCAGAGCCATCGCGCAGACATGGCGGCCATTCATCACGCTTGCGCTCTATGCCGTCCTCCTTGGGCTTGCCGTGCGTTTTATCCATTTTGCTCTGTTTGAGGGGACGTTGCTGAGCCTGCATTACTTCATCGTGGATGTCCTTGTTCTATTTACTGCCGGAAGCATTGGCTGGCGCATACAAAGGGCGGAACAGATGCGTACACAATATTCCTTTGCCTTTGATGCATCCGGCCCTTTCAGCTGGAAGCGCAAATAAGAAGGCCTGGAAACTGATTTGAAAGTAACAAACCTTTTCGGATGACATTGGCAGCAAAAACGGCTTCACTAGCTGTCAGAGATGCCAATAGGCCCTCCAAAACCGCGACCGGGAGCGGAAGTCCCCGGGGAAGAAAATGGGAGAATCCACATGAATCGCAGAAGCCTCCTGGCGGGCCTTGCACTGAGCACAATGCTCAGCGGTGCCGCTTATGCGCAGGATCTGAAAGTTGGCGTTATCGGCCCTGTTACCGGTCCTAACGCCGCTTTCGGCAAACAGCTTACAGACGGCGCGGCCCAGGCCTTCGCCGACATCAATGCCAAGGGTGGTCTGCTCGGCCGCAAGCTTGTCGCCGTCACCGGTGACGATGCTTCCGACCCCAAGCAGGGCGTTTCGGTTGCCAACAAACTGACTTCCGAAGGCGTCAAGCATGTCATCGGTCCGTTCAACTCGGGCGTTACGATGCCTGTTTCGGAAATCTATGCTGAGAACGGCGCGATCCTGATCACGCCATCGGCAACGAACCCGAAAATCACCGAGCGCGGCCTCTGGAACGTGTTCCGCACCTGCGGTCGCGACGATCAGCAGGGCGCCGTGGCAGCCTCTTATCTTGCCAAGAACTTCCAGGGCAAGAAAGTCGCCATCGTGCATGACAAGACGACCTACGGCCAGGGCCTTGCCGATGAAACCCGGAAGGCTATGAATGCCGCTGGTATCAAGGAAGTGCTCTACGAAGGTGTGAACACCGGCGAAAAGGACTTCTCGGCTCTCATCACCAAGGCGAAGGCTGCGGCTGTTGATGTCATCTACTGGGGTGGTCTCCACACCGAAGGTGGTTTGATCGTGCGTCAGATGCGCGATCAGGGCGTCAGAGCGCCGATGATGTCGGGCGATGGCATCACTTCGGATGAGTTTGCGACCATCGCTGGTCCAGGCGCCGAAGGCACCTTGATGACCTTCCCACCTGATCCCCGCAAGCGTCCTGAAGCTGCTGCTGTTCTGGCAAGCTTCAAGGCCAAGGGCATCAACCCTGAAGCCTATACACTCTACACCTATGCGGCTGTGGAAGTGATGGCCCAGGCGGCGGAAGCCACCAAGACCCTCGATTCGAAGAAGATTGCCGAATACATCCGTACCGGCGTTGCCTTCAAGACGGTCATCGGCGAGCTGAAGTTTGACAAGAAGGGCGATATCACCCGCCCTGACTATGTCATGTACACCTGGAAAAAAGATGCGGCAGGCAAGATCACCTACATCGAGAATTGATCTTATCGCATCTGCTTGAGAGCAAAAGAAACCGCCGGAGCAATCCGGCGGTTTTTTGTATCACTCCAACGAGCTTCACGATTGACCTATGAGCGTGGCCCTCATCCCTCCCCACAGGGGGGAAGGATGAACGCCGTATTCATCGATCAGGCGTGATACCGTTTGGTCTCAGCCCAACTTGCCCAGCACCGGGAATGTTTCCAGCAACCAATAGCTTGCAGTGGCAATACCGCCGGTCAGAAAGGCGATACCCGTCAATACCAGCAAAGCGCCCATGACTTTCTCGATGAGGCCCATGCGGCTCTTCAAGCGCCCCATGACCTTTGTGAACGGTCCCATGAAAAGGGCCGCCAGCAGAAAGGGAATGCCGAGGCCGAGTGAATATACCGCAAGCAATCCCATGCCCTGGGTGACGCTTGCCTGCGAACCCGCGACCGCCATCACCGCCCCCAGCACCGGTCCGATGCAAGGCGTCCAGCCGAAGGCAAAGGCAAGGCCCATGAGATAGGCCCCGGCCAGACCCGCCGGCTTGCCAACCTCAAGCCTAGCCTCCTTGTAAAACAGGCCAATGCGGAACACGCCGAGGAAATGCAGCCCCATGATGATGATGGCGGCACCCGCAACAATCGATAATGTATCGCTGTAGACCCGCAGGATACGGCCGATGGAAGAAGCACCTGCGCCCAGCAGGATGAACACGGTCGAGAAGCCAAGAACGAAGAGAACCGAGGCGAGGAGAACCCGGCCATTGAAGCGGCTCTCCGTGCTGGTCATGGCAGAAACGCTCGTGCCCGCCATATAGGCAAGATAAGGTGGAACGAGGGGCAGCACGCAAGGGCTGAGAAAGGACAACAAGCCTGCGAAAAGCACGCCCGGCAATGTGAGATCAGACATTATCACTCCAATTTGGCGCGGACCATGGCCAAACAGGGCAAATCATGCAAGCCTTGATGGCATGTTTCACTCGAACGTGTGGATGCTGTGATGCGCAATCTGATCACGGATGTTGCGGGAGTCAAAGTCGGTAATGCCCATGATGCCGATCTGGCGTCCGGTGTGACCGTGATCGTCTTCGATCAGCCTGCAACAGCATCCGGCCTGATTGCCGGTGGCGCTCCCGGCAGCCATGACACGGCATTGCTTGATCCGGAATACACGGTGGAAGCGATCAATGCCGTGTTTCTTTCCGGCGGCTCGGCATTCGGAATCGCGGCGGGCTCAGGCGTGCAGGCGGCACTGCGGGAGGCAGGCAAAGGTTTCGCAGTGGGTTCCGTGCGCGTTCCCATCGTCACCGGTGCCATCCTGTTTGATCTGCTCAACGGCGGCAACAAGAACTGGGGGCGATACGCACCCTACCCGGAGCTGGGCTATGCTGCCACGCAAGCGGCGGCGGAAAACTTTGCGCTTGGCACGGCAGGTGCAGGCTATGGTGCCACGACGGCAAACCTGAAGGGTGGTCTTGGCTCGGCCAGTGCTGTGACATCATCGGGGTTCACCATTGGCGCGGTGGTTGCCGTGAACGCCATCGGCATGACAACCATGGGGGACAGCCCGCATTTCTGGGCGGCACCCTATGAGGTGGGGCAGGAATTCGGCGGCATGGGCTTTGCATCACCCCATGCATCAGGTGCCTTGCAAATGCGCATCAAGGGCGATCGACCATCCACTACAATCGCCTGCGTTGTTACAGATGCCGTTCTGACGAAGGCGCAGGTCAAGCGTCTGGCCATCATGGCGAATGACGGTCTCGCCCATGCGATACGACCCGTGCATGCACCGTTTGATGGAGACACGGTTTTTGCTGCCGCGACTGGAGCAAAGCCGCTTGGCCAGAATGCCATTCGTGATCTCACGGAGATTGGCATGGTGGCCGCTGATTGTCTGGCGCGTGCGATAGCGCGTGGTGTCTATGAAGCGACAGCGTTACCCTTCGCCAACGCCTTGCCAGGATGGAAGCAAAGATTCGGGCCCCGATAGAGCCTGATCCCTCAGTGCATCTGGCGGCTCGCTGGTGTCACGATATCCATCAGAAGACCGGGAGAAATCGCCGAGAGATCGCTTGAAATCTGGCGCTCCAGAAACTGCAAACCAATCCGGTTGTCATCACGCCAGATCACGCGCGCAGGCGCAACCGTGCGGCGATTGTCCAGCAGAAGCTCGATAAGGAGCGGAACATAGGGCTTCTCACCAAAAATCAGCATGGCTCCGGTATCCGAGACATTTCTGAGGGTGCAAGAATATGTCGAAGCACGCCCGTTAAAAACCACGCGTGCGCCCAGCAGGCAGCGCCTTCTCTTGTCTTCGCGACGTTCATCCATCGTCTTCACCCCTCGCACACTCAACATAGTCGAAGTAAAAGCGAGTACTGGTTCGAAGTAAAGAGGGAACACATTGTTAACACTAATACACGCGCGCTACCGCCGCCTCTCTCAGACATACTCCCGATCCGCCCGGAAGCCGTTTACATCGCAGAACGGTGTCTCGCCCGTGATCATCTCCGCCATGATGCGACCGGACACTGCGGCATTGGTGAGGCCATGGTGGGCATGGCCGAAAAGGAACCATAAGCCCTTGTGGCGCGGCGCCGGGCCAATAATCGGCGTCATGTCCGGCAGGCAAGGGCGACGACCGAGCCAGGGCTTTGTCTCGACGCGCGTATCGAGCGGGAAAAGCTCCCTCGCCTTTGGCTCGCAACGGTCGATCTGCACTGGTGTTGCGGGCGCATCGCGATCGGCAAATTCTGCGCCTGTTGTCATCCGCACTCCTGCAGTCATGGAGGCGAGCGCAAAGCCTGTATCCGCGTCGATGACGGTGCGCGAGAGCGTGGCATTGCCTTTGGCCGTGTAATGCATGTGATAGCCGCGCTTGGAAAAGAGCGGAATATCATAGCCAAGCGGCTTGAAGAGATCGCTTGACCAGGGACCGAGCGCCACAACCACATCACGCGCCGTCACGATCCCGTCTCCGGATGTGATCTGCCATCCAGCATCGGTCTGGCTCAGGCTACGCGCATCGGCAGGGATGAAGGCCCCTCCCCGCCTTGTGAAAAGATCAGCATAGCCCTGAGTCAGTGCCAGCGGATCGCGCAACGACGACGGGTCCTGCCAGTGCGTTGCCCCCACGGTATGCTCGACGGAAAGATGCGGCTCCAGTTTTGCAAGCTCGCTGGCATTCAGCTGCCGCGCATTGACACCAAACTCGGCTTTCAATCTGGCGGCTTCTGCAACTTTGGCCACCATGGTTCCCTCCCGGCGATAGACCTGGATCCAGCCGCCGGGGCGCAACAGATCCGTAATGCCAGCCGAAGCAGCCAGCGCTTCATGCTCGCTCAGACAGTGTTCAAACAATGGCCGGTTGGCGCGAATGGTCCGCTCGATACGCTCGGGCGTGGCATTGCGCCAGTATTTGAAAAGAGCCGGTGCCACACCGGCCAGACTCGAAACCTGATAATGGGCTTCGGGCTCGCCGTTGAGCGCATAGCGCACGAGTTTCTCGAGGCCCGCAGGAAAAGAATAGGGCAGGAACGCTTCACGCTGAATCAAGCCGGCATTGCCATAGGAGGTTTCTTCGCCAGGTCCGCGACGGTCGACAAGGGCCACATTGCGCCCCCGTTGCTGAAGATGCAGTGCGGCACAAACACCCACCACGCCTGCTCCGAGCACAATCACATCAACCTGCATGTCCACTCCAGAATGCACTGTCACGAGATCAAGAAAGTCGCTAAGGCTGAGGGGATTTACAAGAGTGCGGTTTTTCACGAAGGCCGTAGAAATCACGGTCATTTTGGATAATTATAGAGAAAGACGCTATCAGCTTGCTTGATATCCTGACAAAACCGTTGGCCTTGATCGGACGCTATGGCACTCAGGGATTCGCCATATCGATTTTCGTAGGGCTCGCGCTGCCCCAGTTTGCCGCCGCCGCAAGACCGCTGCTGGGTGTCACGATCTTCATCTTCACCATGCTGACCTTTGCCCGCGCCGATGCCGATGCCGTGAAGGCGCTGGTGCGCGCGCCTCGTCCGTTGCTGATTGCGAGCCTCTGGCTTGTGCTTGCCCCTGCTCTGATTGTCTCCCTTTTCCTCACCGGCGTTGGACGGGGAAACCTTGATCCCGGCCTTGTCCTGGGATTGGCAATTCTTGCTGCTGCGCCACCCATCATGTCAGCGCCTGCTGTAGCCATGCTGCTCGGACTTGAGCCCACCCTGCTGCTCGCGACCGTTCTTCTGATAACGGCTGCCGCGCCGGTGCTCTCGCCATTTCTGGTGGAGCTGGTGGCCGGTGCCGCTGTCCCGCTCGACATCACCGTTCTGATCCAGCGGCTGCTGATGTTGATCGGCAGCGCGATCATCGGCGCGATTGCCTTGCGCAAGGTTCTGGGCATGGAGCGCATACGCGCCAGCAAGGCCACCTTCGACGGCATCGGCGTGATCATGTATTTTCTCTTCGCCATCGCCGCCATGGACGGGGTGATGGAAGCCGCCATTGCCACCCCCTGGCGGGTGGCGCAGTTCCTTGCCATCGCCTTTGCCATGGCCGCTATCGGTTTTGCGACAGCCTGGATCGTCTTGCGACCATTGACGGAAGCGGATCGCTTCGTGCTGGGCTACGCGACGTGCCAGCGCAATATGGGTCTGCTGATTGCGGCATTGGGTGCCGCCGCACCCAAGACAACATTCCTGTTCTTTGCCCTTGCGCAATTTCCGATCTACTTGATGCCACAGATCGTGAAACCACTGGCAAAACGCTTTCGCCGGGACAGTAATTCATAGGGTCAGGACCCATAAATATGGGTTCTGACCCTAAATCTTCTACGCATCAATCTTGCTCTGCCGCTGCACTGGGGTTAGGACGCTGACATGACCCGGCCACTCATCCTTGCACCGTCCATTCTCTCCGCCGATTTCGCGACTCTCGGCGCGGAGGTTGAAGCGATCGACAAGGCAGGATGCGACTGGGTGCATTGCGATGTCATGGATGGTCATTTCGTGCCGAACATCAGCTTCGGTCCCGATATCCTGAAAGCCATCCGTCCGCGCACGAAGAAACTTTTCGATGTGCATCTGATGATTGCGCCGGTGGACCCCTATATCGAGGCCTTTGCGAAAGCGGGTGCTGACCAGATCTCGCTGCATGTCGAGGCCGGTCCGCATGCGCATCGCTCGCTCAAGCTGATCCGCAGTCTTGGCAAGAAAGCAGGGATCGTTCTCAATCCGCAAACGTCCGAGACCGCCATCGAGCATCTGCTTGACTTCGTCGATCTGGTGCTGGTGATGACCATCAGCCCGGGCTTTGGCGGACAGAGTTTTGAACCCGCCATGCTGGAAAAAATCCGGCGCATTCGCATGATGATCGGTCATCGTCCAATCGATCTTGAAATTGACGGCGGCTGCACAGCGCAAAACGCGGGTGACATCGTCCGCGCAGGAGCCAATGTGCTGGTAGCGGGTTCCGCCGTCTTCAAGGGCGGGCCGAAGGCCTATGCAGCCAATATCGACGCCATTCGCAATGCTGCCGCAGAAGCCGTCGGCCTTCGTGCCTGAGCATCCCCTGAATCCTGGCACGCCACTGGAAGCAGCAGGTATTGCTCTTGGTCTTGCTTTCCTGACTTCGCTTGCTGTGATCGGACGCATTCTCTCGCTTGAAGAAGCGGCTTCAGACCGGACACAGAGTCTCATCCTCGTGATCGGCTGCGGGGCCTTTCTTGCAGGACTGACAACGGCACTTCTGACGCTCTGGATCACAGCGCACTGGAAGCGCTGGCTCAGGGCCGTTGTCGCATCGGCATTCTGCGCGGGTGCGTTCATTCCCGCGACCCTGTTCTGCTTTGCCGTACAAAATCGCCTGATCGGCGGCTGGCTGAACGCTGAAACTCTGGAAGATGTGAATCCCGTGCGCGCCTTCTGGTCCATGGTTGGTGCCATGGGCATGTTCACGCCAACCGGGATGCGGTATCTCGTGCCATGGCCATTGCTTGTGCTGGCGGCAGGTGCTGCGACAGTGTTTTTTTTCTGGCCGCGCAGGCCTCTTGATGACAGGAACGTACAATGATCGCCCGCTACTCCCGCAAGGATATGGTCGATATCTGGTCCGCAGCTACGCGCTTCAGGATCTGGTTCGAGATTGAGGCGCATGCCACCGATGCGCTGGCTGAACTGGGTGTCGTGCCGCAGGAAGCCGCCAAAGCAATCTGGGAGCGGGGCGGCAAGATTCTGTTCAATGACGCCGATGTGGAACGCATTGACGCCATTGAGCGCGAGGTCAAGCATGATGTGATCGCCTTTCTTACCCATGTCTCGGAAACAGTGGGACCGGAGGCGCGCTTCATGCATCAGGGCATGACATCCTCCGACGTGCTGGATACCACCCTGAGTGTACAGCTCGCCCGCGCCAGTGACCTCTTGCTCAAGGGGCTGGATGGTTTGCTGAGCGCCATCAAGACACGCGCCATGGAGCACAAGCTGACACCGTGCATCGGACGCTCGCATGCTATCCATGCCGAGCCTGTAACCTTCGGACTGAAGCTCGCCCTGGCCTATGCCGAGTTCTCGCGCAACCGTGAAAGGCTCGTGGCTGCACGGAAAGAGATCGCGACCTGTGCAATCTCCGGTGCGGTCGGCACTTTCGCCAATATCAATCCGAAGGTGGAAGCCTACGTGGCCGATAAGCTTGGCCTCGCGGTGGAGCCGATCTCGACGCAGGTGATCCCGCGCGACCGGCACGCCATGTTCTTTGCGACACTTGGCATCATCGCCTCCTCCATCGAACGGGTAGCCATCGAGATCCGCCATCTGCAACGGACAGAGGTTCTGGAGGTGGAAGAGTTTTTCTCGCCTGGACAGAAAGGCTCATCCGCCATGCCCCACAAGCGCAACCCGGTGCTGACAGAAAACCTCACCGGCCTTGCACGCATGGTCCGCGCCTATGCCATGCCCGCAATGGAGAATGTGGCGCTCTGGCATGAGCGCGATATCAGCCATTCTTCAGTCGAGCGCTACATTGGCCCGGATGCGACGATTACCCTCGATTTCGCCATCCATCGCCTCACCGGCGTGATCGACAAACTCGTTGTCTACCCTGCCAACATGCGCAAGAATCTGGATCGTCTCGGTGGCCTGCACAATTCGCAACGTGTGTTGCTGGCATTGACACAGGCGGGAGCCACACGCGAGGATTCCTATCGCTTGGTGCAGCGCAACGCGATGAAGACCTGGGAGCGCGGCGCCGATTTTCTCACCGAACTCAAGGCCGATGCGGATGTCATGCGGCATCTCAAGGCGGATGCTCTGGACGCGATGTTTGATGAGGCGTACCACTTCAAACACATCGATACGATCTTTGACCGTGTGTTTGGCAAAATGTGACGTGATTGACAGGGCTGAACAATGAAAACCGCCGACTGTGATATCCTGATGGTGCCGGGCCACGGCAATTCAGGCCCCGAGCACTGGCAGACTCGCTGGGAACAAAAACTCGCGACGGCACGCCGCGTGGAGCAGAAGGACTGGGAGAAGCCCCATTTCAAAGACTGGCAGGACAGTCTCGTTGCCGCTGCGAGTGCCCTCAAGCGCCCAACGGTTATCGTGGCGCATTCACTGGGTGTCATCACAGTGATTCATGCGGCAAAACGCCTTGCGAAAACCAAAGTCAAGGGTGCGTTTCTGGTGGCGCCGGCAGGCGAGACCTACATGGTCGAACATCCGGAAATTGATCTGAAATTTGCGAATGTCCCGCGCGAACCATTGCCATTCCCGGCCGTGCTCGTGGCTTCGAACAACGATCCGTACTGCACCTATCTTGAAGCGGAAGAATGGGCCTATGCCTGGGGGGCAACCTTCAGTGATGCCGGGGATTCCGGCCATCTCAATACCGATTCAGGCCACGGACCCTGGCCGGAAGGACTGATGCGCTTTGCCGGATTCATGGCAAAGATCTAGGGTCTTCACCCGACCTTGAGACGCTTTGCAAATCCGTCAATGTCAGACACCAGAATCTGGTTGATCTCCGACAGCTGATCCACGGAACTCTGAAGCCGCGATGCTTCTTCAGCCGTCTGCTGGATCTGAACCGACGCTGCGACATAGCCTTCGCTGGCCGCGATGATCTGCTGCACCGTCTCGTGGAGATTGCGGGTGAGCTCATTGGTCAGGGCATTTTGCTGGCCCACGGCACTGGCTACTTCCGTTGTGTTCTGGGAAAGGCTTTGCATGGCTGAACCGATGGCCGCTATTTCGGAGACGGATCGTGCGGTGCCTTCCTGAACCGATGCGATCTGCTCGACAATCTGCTGGGTTGCGTGGGATGTCTGGCTGGCAAGAGCCTTGACCTCCTGTGCAACGACGGCAAAACCGCGTCCTGCATCGCCGGCACGGGCCGCCTCGATCGTCGCATTCAGGGCAAGGAGATTGGTCTGCTCGGCAATGCTGCTGATCAGGCCAACGATAGAGCCAATCTTGTCGGCTGAAGCCTGCAAATGGGCAATCGCCTGTTGTGCGCCTGCCACGGCCACGCCAGCTTCAGTCACGGCCTGCTTGCTGCTTTCTGTCCTGCGCTCCAGTTCCTGGGTGGCATAGGAAAGCTCTTCGGTGCTTGTCGCTGAGGCTGTCAGACTGTTGTTGCCCTCCTCCGCCGCATTGGCAGCCTCACGGCTTTTTTGCAGCGCTTCTGCTGCGGCCACGGCAACAATCGATGCCGATGCTCCAACCGATTGTGATGCCCTGCCAAGATCGGAGGATATGACCTCCATGGAGGACTGCAATTGCTCAATCTCACCAGTAATCCGTGAATTTTTATGCGCTGATTTTTTCAATGCGTCACTTTGAGCAAGGGTCAAGGCCATCGCGGCATCACAAACCAGTAGCCGTTGCAGGATTATTATGTCCGATATCGCTTTTTTGGATGACACCAGAAAGCCATTCGAGAATGTGCTGCGCGCGGCTTCTACTATAAAGGTCCCCACTGCAAAAAGGGCACGAGAATCTGTTTTGCATTTTTCCAGTTCATTGATTAGTTTCATTAATCTTTCAGAATGCGTTTCATCAATTCCTTTTATAAGCAATTCAACATAATGATTGATGAGTAATTTACTTATTTCAGAATCATGATCCTTGTATAAATCCCCAAATGTATTGGATTTT
>JANNRX010000480.1:0-5943 GCA_031401875.1 Hyphomicrobiales bacterium
CAAATTGCTTGAGAAAGGCCACAAGGTTCGAAATCTGGGTTTCGTCCTTCATGCCCGCATAGACCATTTTTGTACCGGGCGTCACACCGCGCGGGTCTTTGATGTAGACCGTGAAATTATCCGCATCCCACACTTTGTCGAGGGCCTTGTAAACGGCGGAATAATTATAGTTCTCTGCGGTTCCAGCCTTGCGTCCGAACAATCCGTTCAACTGCGGCCCCACGCCGTTCTTGGCGGTTCCGCCGATCTGATGGCAGGCGCGGCACTGGTTAAAGAGTTTCTCTCCTGCTGCTGCATCCTGGGCAGACGCCGGGGTTGATGCGAGGGAGAGCAAGGCGAAGGCAGGAAGAAGGACAGAAAGAACAGACTTCATTGTGTTTCCTCACTTTGTGACGTGTTTTGCTAGCAGCGTAACATGGAAATTTTACGATAAAGAAAGCCCATTGGATCAGAAATTTCAAGAAGCAAGAGCTTCAAGCCGCTGCCCTCAGGCCGATCGAAGCCCAGATGGACGACAGGGCGCTGACCAGATGTTGGATATCCTGTGTGCTGTGGAGAGGTGTTGGTGTGATCCTCAATCTTTCCGTACCGCGTGGCACCGTCGGATAATTGATCGGTTGCACATAGACGTCGAACTCTTGCAGCAACTGGTCACTGATGCGCTTGCACAGGCCCGCATCCCCCACCATGACTGGCACGATGTGGCTGGGGTTCATCAGGTGTGGCAGTCCAGCGGCGTCGAGACGGGCGCGCAGTTCACGCACCCGCAGCTGATGCTGTTGCCGCTCCACGTCACTCTCTTTGAGATGCTTGATGCTCGCCAGTGCTCCCGCCGCAATCGCCGGAGGCAGTGCCGTCGAAAAGATGAAGCCCGATGCGTAGCTTCTGACGAAATCGCACATTGCCGCCGATCCGGCGATGTATCCGCCCAGAACACCAAAAGCCTTGCCAAGGGTACCTTCAATCACGTCAAGCTTGTCGCTGACGCCGTCGCGGGCGGCAACACCTGCACCGCGCGGGCCGTAGAGCCCCACCGAATGCACCTCATCGATGTAGGTGTAGGCTCCGAACTCTTGGGCAACATCGACAAGCTCCTTGATGGGCGCGATGTCACCATCCATGGAATAGACCGATTCAAAGATGACCAGCTTGGGCGCTTTGGGATCGAGCTTGGCAAGCTGCCTGCGCAGATCATCAGGATCGTTATGCGCGAAGATCGCCTTCTGAGCACGGCTGTGGCGCACGCCTTCAATCATCGAGGCATGATTGAACGCATCGGAAACCACCACGCAGTTTGGCATCCGCGCCGCAATGGTTCCCAGAGCCGCCCAGTTCGACATGTAGCCAGAATTGAACAGCAATGCGGCTTCCTTGCCGTGCAGATCCGCCAGCTCTCTCTCGAGCTGCACATGATAAGTGTTGGTACCCGCAATGTTGCGCGTCCCACCGGCACCTGCTCCGCAGCGCACGAGGGCTTCTTGCATGGCCGCGAGCACACCAGGGTTTTGACCCATTCCAAGATAATCGTTGGAACACCAGACAGTGACGTCGCGTGGGCCTGATGCATCATGATAGGTAGCACGGGGAAAGCGACCTGAGTGCCGTTCCAGATTTGCGAACACACGATACCGGCCTTCAGCATGGAGAGTGCTTATTTCCTGATGGAAAAAGGTTTCGAAAGTCATCGGCTTACTCCTGCACACGATATGCTCTCCGACCAGCCTCTCGCCGGGTCTTTGGAAAGACACTGGCCCTCGGAAAGAAGATTGCCAAGGGATGAGATCAAACCATCAGACAAGCGCACCAGCAAGGCTTTCTCTTATCATGAGGCGCGGTGCAGACAGCCCCTGCCTTCCCGTTTTCTGCGGAATGTGAATGGCGCAACACAAGCTGGATGTACAGAGCTGACAATGCGGCTCAACGTCACGCCGCTATTCTCATAATGGGATTGGCATTAGGGCCTGTACATCCTCACCAGAGCAATTCTCCCGCGATGAAGGCCTTTCCTTCCGGCGTTGACGGGGCAGCGAAAAATGCGGCGGAGGCTGCATCCTCCACAAGCTGACCACGATTCAGGAAGAAAAGCCGTTGGCTGAGCCGACGCGCCTGGCCAAGATCGTGTGTCGCCAGCAGGATGGTCATGCCATCAGCAGCCAAAGCTGCGATAATCTCTTCGATCTGTCGCGTCGCACCGGGATCGAGCTGGGATGTCGGCTCATCCAGAAACAGAACCTCCGGCTCAAGCGCCCAGGCACGGGCAATGGCGAAACGCTGTTGTTCGCCGCCCGATAGCAGACGCGCCGGGCGGTCAGCCAGATCCTCAAGGCCGAAACGCTCCAGCGTGGTCTTGATCTTGCGCTCGACATCACGAGCACCCCTCGCATGGAGCGCATGCGCGAGATTGGCCCGTGTGGAGCGCCGCAACATGACGGGCCGCTGGAACACCATGCCATGGCGTTTGCGGCCAAGAATGATGCCATCCTCTGCCTGCCAGCGGATGGTTCCTGCACTTGGAACCAGAAGCCCGTGGCAAAGCCGCAGCATCAGCGATTTACCCGCGCCATTGGGGCCAATAACAGCCGTGATGCCCCCTTTGGGCAGCGAAAAACCGACGGACGCAAGCAGAGGCTTGCCTTCGACTTCGAAGATGAGGCCATTGACCTCAAGCGGCAAAATCGACGCAGCATCGCGCATCTGCGTCATCCGGCAAACCGTGCGCCCAGGCGGCTTGCACCATAGGCCGCAGCATTGATCGCGAGAGTAAGCGCGATCAGCACGATACCGAGGCCAAGCGCCAGCGGCAGATCCCCTTTGGAGGTTTCGAGCGCGATGGATGTGGTCATGGTGCGGGTGAAGCCTGCGATGTTTCCACCCACAATCAGCACCGCGCCCACCTCTGCACTGGCGCGACCAAAACCGGCCAGCAATCCCGTTATCAGCGCGAACCGGCCATCCCAGAGCAGCGTCGGCACGGCGCGAAGACCCGTCAGGCCAAGCGAAGTCAGATGCTCCCGGTATTCTGACCAGAGATCTTCAATGGTGGCACGCGTCAGAGCAATCACGATTGGCAGGATAAGAAGTGTCTGCGCAATCACCATCGCGGCTGGTGTGAACAACAGCCCCAGTTCGCCTGCCGGTCCAGAGCGCGACAGAAACAGGAAAACCAGCAGTCCCGCAACCACTGGCGGCAACCCCATCAGAGCATTTGCCAGCACAATAATGCCTGTGCGACCCGGAAATCGCGACAGCGCCAGCCAGGCCCCAAGCGGCAGGCCGATCAGTGCCGCAACAGCCACCGCTGTCAGAGTCACGCGCAGCGACAAGCCGACGATCTGCAGGAACTGCTGATCCAGGCCGAAAATGAGCCCGAAGGCCGCAGAGAAAGCGGATGCTATGTCCAAGGGAATGATGTCCGGTTTTGGCCACCAGTTAAGGTTTTTCCAGCTTTGTCAACACGCCCTGGCAGGCTGCGGTTAAAGCTTCGGCCTCAAAGCCAGCTCAGCCTCCAGCTCAGCAATGCGCAGATCACGCTCCTTCAGCGCCCGGGCGACATCGACTGCCTCGAAGCGTTGGGGAATATGCTGCGGACAATTCGCATCCCAGGCTGCAACAGTGAAAAGGATCGCCTGTTCCGGTCGCGCCTTGTAACCCTCCGGCATCAGCTTCTGTATCAGGAGGTCATCCTTTTCGACAACGCGCGCCTCTCCCCAGATCTTGATGCGCCTGCGATGCTGGTAATCGATCAGAAACAGATACGCCTTGGCATTTTCTGCAAGATTGCCTGTCGAGACATACTGACGGTTACCGGCAAAATCGGCAAAGCCGATGGTGTGCGCGTCGAGGACACGCAAAAAACCAGGAGGGCCACCCCTGTGCTGGATATAGGGCTGGCCTTCGCTGTTGGCCGTCGCGAAGAAAACACTGGTCTGGGCGTGGATGAAAGCCGCCACATCCGGTGTGATCACGGTTTGCCATGAACCTGCCTCCTCCATTCTGGCATAGGCGGAGCGTGAGCCTTTGCGCGATTGCATCGCCTTCACGGCTGGCGTGAAAGCGATGTCGCTGGCAAAGGTCGGAGATTTGTTCATAACGCCCTCATAAACCCAGATCGCTCAGGCCAGGATGATCATCCGGACGTCGCCCGAGCGACCAGTGATATTTCCTTTCACTCTCTCTGATCGGAGCATCATTGATACTGGCAATCCTGAACCTCATCAGGCCCTCGCCGTCAAACTCCCAATTTTCATTGCCGTAGCTGCGAAACCAGTTGCCGCTGTCGTCGTGCCACTCATAGGCGAAGCGCACAGCGATGCGATTGTCGTGATAGGCCCAGACTTCCTTGATCAGTCGATAGTCCAGTTCGCGTTGCCATTTGCGTGTCAGGAAAATTTCTATTGCTTCACGCCCCTGAAGAAACTCTGCACGATTGCGCCAGCGACTGTCAGGCGTATAGGCCAGGGCCACTTTTGCCGGATCACGATTGTTCCAGGCGTCCTCCGCCATGCGGGCTTTCTGCGCTGCGGTTTCGGCACTGAAGGGCGGAAATGGCGGACGGGACACGGCAAGGCTCCAAAGGTCTACTCAAAAGCGAAGACGAAGACGGATCCAAGACCCGCCTTCGCCGATATCCTTGGTTCAGCTGTTCAGCTTCGGCCAGTTATCATCACCCTTGCGGATAAAGTTGGCCTGATCCTTCTCCCAAAGGCCCTTCACATCAGCGTTGAAGATGACATAGAGTTTGCCATCCACCACCTTCCAGGCATTGACCGGATCGATATCAAAGAGCTTCCCGTTGGCGATACCCCAGGCGCAGAAGCCGCCGAACTGTGGTGCGTAACGCGCAGGTTCCTTGATGAAGGCATCACGGTTTGCTGCCGTGGCGAAGTGCCATTTGGCGCCGCCCCATTCATGGGTGATCTTGTCCGAGCCCTTCACGGCCTTCTTGTCGGTGAAATAGGCGACGGTGTCATAGCCCTTGAGAGAGCCATGCCTGCCGTCATTTGATTGACAGTGCCACCCGTGCGCGACTGAGCCTGTGCTGCGCCAAGGCTGGAGAGACCTCCGGCAAGCAGAACGCTGCCTGCAATGGCAGTGAAAAGAATACGGCGATTGATTACATTTGACATGATGTAAGTTCCTTCTGGGGGGGGTGAGGTGGGAGTGAAGTGCGGGTTACGCGGCACGCTTGGCCTGAACGACAGGGAAGTCGATCTCGGTCTTGAACACCTCGTTGAGGTAGTTGGTCAGTGTATTGAGCGCGACATGGGCGACGATCTCGACCAGTTCAGCATCGGTGTATCCTGCCGCTTTCACGGCCTTCAGGTCTGCCTCGGAAACCGCGCCGCGATTGCTGGCAACGGTTACGGCAAAATGCAGCGCTGCCTGAGCCTTGACGTCGTTTGACTTGCCTTTGCGATTGGCAGCAAGTTCGACATCATCGAGCTTGGCAAGGTTCCGACCAAGATAGGTATGGGCTGACAGGCAATAACTGCAACCGTTGACCTCAGCGACCGCCAGCGCGATCCGCTCACGGGTTGCAGGGGTAAGGCTGCCCTTGCCAAGAGCGCCGTTGAGGCTGAGATATCCCTCAAGTGCCGCCGGGCTGGTGGCGGTCAGGCGAAACAGGTTTGGCACGGAACCAAGCTGCTTCTTCACAGCTTCGAGCAATCCATGGGCAGCGGCTGGGGCGGCTTCAATGCTGGCAGGTGTAGGGATGCGGGACATCAGGGGGCTCCTTCTTGTTGCCGAGCGGTATGTCAGCAAGTGATATTAGGAAGGTAATCCGTTCGACATGAGAACATAATCAGCTCAATTGACATTTGATCGTTGCGTATGCTGCAATGGTCAAATGGATCGGTTTGATACTATTTCTGCTTTTGTGGCCGTGATCGAGAATGACGGCTTTGCGCCTGCCGCCCGCAAACTGGGCTATTCGCCCTCGGC
>JANNRX010000481.1:0-22143 GCA_031401875.1 Hyphomicrobiales bacterium
CCGCAACCTTCTGCGACACGGTCTCAAAAATGGCCCAGGAACCGTAGGCCCGTGCCAGAACCTTGGCTGTGGTTTCTCCCACATGACGGATACCAAGGCCGAAGAGGAAGCGCTCCAGCGCAATGCTGCGGCGGGTCTCGATGGCATCGAAGAGATTCTTGACAGAAAGCTCGCCGAAGCCCTCCTTGTTCTTCAGCTTCTTGATCGGCTCCGCCTCATCGCGCGCTTTGAGGGTAAAGATATCAGCGGGCGTCTTTACCGACAGATCGGGATCGTTGAAGAAAAATTCGATCTGCTTGTCGCCCAGGCCGTCGATATCAAAAGCGCGGCGCGAGACGAAATGCTTGAGATGCTCGACCTGCTGATAAGGACAGGCGAATTCGCCCGAGCAACGGCGCACCTTGCCCTCGTCGCCAGCAGCGGTCTCCTCTTTCACCAGCGCCGTCTTCAAGTCACACAGGCATTCAAGCGGGAAAACAAAAGGGATCGCGCTGGCGGGTCGCTTGTCGAGAATGGGCGCATCCACACGCGGGATGACGTCTCCGGCGCGATGAACGCTGACCGTATCGCCGATGCGAATGTCCTTGTCCGTGATGAATTCCGCATTGTGCAGCGTGGCATTCGACACCATCACACCGCCCACATTCACCGGCCTGAGCTTGGCGACCGGCGTATGGGCACCTGTGCGGCCCACCTGGATTTCGATGGCCTCCAGTATTGTTGTGGCCTTTTCAGCCGGAAACTTGTGCGCACTCGCCCAGCGTGGTGCGCGCGATACAAAGCCGAGCCGGGCTTGCAAGGCAAGGTCATTCACCTTGTAGACCACGCCGTCGATATCATAACCGAGATTGGCACGGTCCGCTTCGATGGCGCGATAGACTGTCAACATCTCTTCAAGCGAGTGGCATAGCGCCATGCGCGGATTGATCCTGAAGCCAAAACGCTGGAAGGCCTGCACCATGCCCCATTGCGTCGTGGCGGGCATGGCGCTCATCTCGCCCCGGTTCTTTATCTCGCCCCACGCATAAGCGAAGAAGCGCAACGGACGCTTTGCCGTGATGGACGAATCCAGCTGGCGCAGGCTGCCCGCAGCGGCGTTGCGCGGGTTGGCGAAAATCTTGCCCCCGGCTCTCTCCTGCTCGGCATTCAGAGCCACAAAATCCGCATGTCCCAGATAGATCTCGCCGCGCACTTCGCAGACATCCGGCACAGCGGAGCCGGTGAGCTGATGCGGTATCTCGGCGATGGTCTTCACATTGGCAGTGACGTCCTCGCCCTCCGCCCCGTCGCCCCGCGTCGCCGCCTTGACGAGCACGCCGCCCTCATAGCGCAGGGAACAGGAGAGCCCGTCGATCTTGGGTTCGGCGGTGAAAGCAGGGGCGGCTTCAAGATTGAGAAAGCGGCGGACACGCTCGACAAAATCTGCCGCATCCGCATCGCTGAAGCAATTGCCCAGCGACAGTATGGGAACCCGGTGGATGATCTTGGCAAAGCGCAGGGCGCGTTTTGCACCCACTTTCGCCGATTGCGATGCGGCCGTTTTCAGATCTGGGAAGTGGGTTTCCAGCGCGTCATAACGCTGACGCAGCGCGTCATATTCCGCATCGGATATGATGGGGTCATCCTCGCCGTGATAGCGGCGATCATGCTCCGCGATCTCGGCCCCCAGCGCGCCATGCTCCATCCGCGCTTCCAGCGGTGTGAGCAATTCAATAGGGATAGGTCCAGCCATCGTTTTCAGCCCACGCCCTGCATCAGGCGTTCAGCGGCCGCGCGGGCTTCATCGGTGATGCTGGCTCCTGACAGCATACGGGCAATCTCCTCGCGCCGAGCCTTGGTCTCCAGTGCGGCCACACGTGTCGCCACGCGTCCTCCTTCCGCCACATCTTCCTTGGCAATGAGGAAATGGCGCGAGGCGCGGGCAGCCACCTGGGGCGCATGGGTGACCGAGAGCACCTGCACCTTCTCCGCCAGCCGCGCCAGACGCTGGCCAATGGCATCCGCCACCGCGCCACCTACGCCCGTGTCGATCTCGTCGAACACCAGCGTTGGCGCAGAACCGCGATCCGCCAGCACCACCTTGAGTGCCAGCATAAAGCGGGAAAGTTCGCCGCCCGACGCCACTTTCATCATGGGGCCGGGTTTGACACCGGGGTTGGTCTGGACGTGGAATTCAACGGTGTCGATGCCATCGGCACCCGCCCTGCCAGCATCTGTCGCTACCTCGGTAATGAACCGTGCACGCTCCAGCTTGAGCGGAGGCAGTTCGGTATTGACTGCTGCATCAAGTTCTCTAGCCGCGGCGTGACGTTTGACGGAGAGTGCCGCAGCCGCAGAGTGATAATGCGTCCTGGCTTCCAAGGCCGCCGCTTCCAGCGCCTTCAAATGCCCCTCACCCGCGTCCAACGCCGCCAGATCAGCCGCATAGCGCGCGGCCAATGCCGACAGGCCATCCACCGGAACATTGTGCTTGCGGCTTGCAGCCCTGAGCGCGAACAGCCGCTCCTCGATCAATTCCTGCTCGCGGGGATCAAATTCAGCGGCACGCAAGGCTCTTTCCAACGCATCACGCGCCTCCTCCAGCGAAAGGAGGGCGGCATCCAGTGCTTTTGCCGCCGGTACCGCAAGATCAGGAGCCTGTTCGGCGCGACGGTCCAGACGGCGCTGCGCAGAGGAGAGTGCCGGAACCGGCGATCCTGAGCCTGACAGCAGGTCCAGAACCTCTTGCAGCTCCCCCACCACCTTTTCCGCCTGCATCATTTTCTGGCGCCGTCCGGCAAGCTCCGTCTCCTCCCCTTCGGCAGGTGCAAGCGTATTCAGTTCATCAGCGGCATGGCGCAGATAATCGGCATCTGCCCGTGCCTTTTCGATACGCGCCTTCTGGGCTGCAAGCGCTGTCTCCGCCTGCCGCCAGCCACTATGCTTGATTGCAACATCCAGGGCTTGCACACGCAGCAGGCCAAAATCATCGAGCAGGTTTCTGTGCTGGCTGGTGTCAGTGAGTGCCCGGTCATCATGCTGGCCATGGATTTCAACCAGCATCTGCCCGATCGCCTTGAGGGTCTGGACACTGACCTGCTGATCATTGACGAAAGCGCGGGTACGGCCATCCGCCATCTGCACCCGCCTCAGGATCAGATCGCCCTGGGTATCAATATCGGCATCTTCCGCAATTTTTCGCGCGATATGCGTGACGGGCAGATCGAACACCGCCGTGACCTGCCCCTGCGCAATGCCGTTGCGGACCAGACCGCCATCACCGCGCCCGCCGAGAGCGAGAGCAAAGGCATCAAGCAAGATGGATTTTCCAGCCCCTGTCTCTCCCGTCAGCACGAGCAGCCCCTTCTCGACAGCAAGGTCGAGCCGGTCGATAAGGACAATATCACGAATGGAAAGCCGCGCGAGCATACCCTGCTTTTTGCATGCCTTGAAGCAGACGAAAAGAGCGGAAGCCGGTTATGCGGCTTCTATTCGTGCTTCACGACAAATTGCGAAATCGCGCTGATTAAAGGCCCGCAGCCCGGCGCGCACCGCGGAAGGCACGGCTGATAAAGGAATCCTGATTTTCACGCGGGGCAACACCGCCGCTCTCCAGCAGCTTGAAGGCGTCCTTGTACCACGGACTGTCCGGAAAATTATGTCCCAGAACGGCTGCGGCTGTTTGCGCTTCCTGCACGATGCCCATCGCCATATAGGCCTCCGTCAACCGCATCAACGCTTCTTCGGTGTGGCGCGTTGTCTGATACTTCGTCAGAACCTCGCGGAAGCGATTCACGGAACCAGGATAATTGCGCTGATTGAGATAATAGCGGCCAATTTCCATTTCCTTGCCGGCAAGCTGATCACGGGCGATCGAGACACGCTGGCGCGCGTCCGTTGCATATTCCGAATTCGGCCATTTGTTGAGCAACTCATCCATGGCCAGAAGGGCTCTTTGCGAACGCTCCTGATCGCGCGTCACATCCGGCATCTGGTTAAAATACGACATGCCAATCAGATATTGCGCGTAGGCTGCATCCTTGTCAGCGGGATAGAGCTGAACGAAGCGGCGACCACTGGAAATCGTATCCTCGTAATTCCGGTTCTCGTAATTCGAATAGGTGGTCAGCAGAAGGCTGCGCTTTGACCAGTTTGTGTACGGATACTGCTTGTCAACATCCGCAAATTTCCTGGCAGCACCATCAAAATTGCGATTTTGCAGACGTACCAGGCCATCGTTGAAAAGCTCTTCGGCAGGCTCATCCTTGGTAAAATCATTGGTCGGTTTGGAAGCCGCAAAGGGATTGAGGGAGGAAACCGTTTCACAGGCAGCAAGTTGAATGGCAAATCCTGCCACCAGCAAGGACCGCATCAGGCGCGAAGGGGAAATCATGCGCTGCAAAGTCAACATCCTCAAAACTGATCTCTGAACCAAGAGGCAAAATGCCATATTAGACGTCATAAATCAAGCTCTTGCGGTCAAATGCGGCTTTCACATGGCATAGTCTTGATATGCCCGTTGATTAGGGCCTGTCGTCCGTTAGGAACAAATGGTGGATGAGATCGAAATGGGCCGAATGCAAGGACAAAAGACGCGCCGATAGCAGCGCTATCGGGAAGGTTTTTGTCCTTGCAGGCGGTCCGTTTCGATCTCACCATGCTCAAAATTTCTTCTTTAAGGGCAGCGCGGTTAAAATGGCCCATTGTTTCGCGCTTCTGTCTCGCAAACCGGACGGTTTGCTTCGCCAGAACCGCTTCACACTGAACCATTTTTCCTCGCGTCCACCATCTGTTCCTAACGGACGACAGGCCCTAACAAGAGTTTCCGGTAGCCGCCGAATTGCATCAATTCTTGTCTGCCGCAAATGTGGCAACAGACAATGACAGATCGCCACGACCGTAGTCGCGACGGGATTGCTCGATAGAATCCACAATTTCATAGGCTGAACGGTCAGCAAACAAATGCTCCACCATCATCGCGTTGATCTTGTGACCCGGGCAAAAGGCCTTGTACTTGGCCTGCAAACGAACGTCTGCAAGCGCCAGATCACCAACGGCATCAAGGATTTTATGGCGCACGAATTCGTCAGGGAAGCGCAAGCCTTCAGGATTGATGATCCTGTCATCGCCAAGGGCAACTGTGTTTTCAAGGGATGCACCAAGCGCCAGATTCTTCTTCCAGAGATATTCCACATCCTTCATGAAACCGAAGGTGCGCGCACGGGCTATCTCGTTGCGAAAGTTGCTGGCGGTAATCTCGATAGCGCGGCGTTGACGGCCAATCAGGGGCGTCGGGAAGTCAATTTCCACGTCAACCGAAAAGCCGCGCGCACGCGGGCTGAGTTCAGCCCAGGAATTACCATGCTCGAAGCGTATCGTTTTCAGGATTTTGATGACTTTGCGCGTTGCTGATTGCTGTTCAACGCCGACCTGATCAATTGCATCCACGAACAATGCCGAACTTCCATCCATGATCGGAACTTCCGGCCCGTCGATTTCAACAAGGACGTTATCCACGCCCATGCCGGCAAGAGCGGCCATCAGATGTTCGATTGTCGAGATGGAAGCACCACTTGGCTCTCCGATCACGGTACAGAGTTCAGTGGCCCCAACAGATTTCCGATTGGCGGGAATGCGGCGATTGATACCGTCAGGTAGCCCGGTGCGCAGGAAAACAACGCCTGTATTGACTGCCGAAGGATGAAGAATGATTTTAACAGGTGCTCCGCTGTGAACACCAATACCTTCAAGCGAAACCTGTTCGCAAAGTGTCGTCTGCTTCAAGACGTTATCCTCTTTGGCTGCCCGCCTTGGCATTGAATTGCTCTTTGGCAGGCTCACATTGATTGACGTTTCTGAAGCAGAATTCCTAGCATTCTGGACAGATTACACGTGGGACCGTTTTCACAACCACGCCGGGAAAATACTCTTCAGGCCCCGCATCACCAAATCACGCTTTCTTACGCAGTGTTACACAAAAAGATCACATTTTATGATTTCAGTTTTATTCATTGAAATCAATAGCCTAATGCCTGAATTTTTTGAATTCAGGCATTAGGAAGGCAGGCTGGCGACAGGAATTCGTCAATGCGCCTGACGGCGCAGAAAGGCCGGAATCTCCAACTGATCATCCTCCATGGAGCGTGGCTGAGCGCGGCCATGCGAATCAAGCTGCCCTTGCGCCGAACGGAGAGGAGGCTGGACGGTCGGGCGGCGGACAGATTCGCTGACGGGAGGCGGCGAAACAGACGCGACAGGCGTTGTCGGCGCAACAGGTGCTTCATGTTCATGCTCGTCACGACGCCCGAGGCCAACAGCAGCAAGACGCTGGAGCAAGGTCATGCGTTTGATCTCCGCCGCTGGCGGAGCCACAGGCACCGGTGTCTGAGCGGCACGCATCTGTGCCTGCGCGACCATCGGAAAATCCTCGATCTGCGGCAGACGCACAGGCCGGACAATCTGATCTTCGCTTCTCACTGGTGCTGGCAACGAAGGCTGAACAGGCATACTTGCTGCCTCAGGCGCGAAAATCTGCGCTGGCTCAGGAACGCGCGCCGCAATGGCTTCCTCAGGAGGAGCCGGCATGAAGCGCGGGGCTTCTGCACCAATGGTCTCAGGCTGGGAGGCAAATGCCTCTGCGTGAAGCGGCACAAGGCTTTCTTCGGGCAACTCCTCATGCTTCGCGACAGGTTCAGCAGCCTCCAAAACAGGGGCCGATGCGCGGACAAGCGGCATCACCGGCTCAATCACAGCCTTGGCCGCGATTTGCGAACGGAGCCGCTGGGCGACTTCCGCAATGCGCTGTTCGGTGAAATTGACCGGCTCGATCGCATCGATGGAGGCACGGTCGATACCCGTTGCCACCACAGAAACACGGATAATCCCATCCAGACTATCATCCTGGGTTGCACCGAGGATGATGTTGGCTTCGGGATCAACCTCCTCGCGGATACGCGTCGCGGCTTCATCAAGCTCATACAGCATCATGTCCTTGCCGCCGGTGATGGAGATGAGCAGGCCCTTGGCACCCTTCATCGACACTTCATCCAGCAGTGGATTGGCGATGGCGGCTTCGGCTGCCATCAATGCGCGCTTGTCGCCCGTGGCTTCGCCGGTGCCCATCATGGCTTTGCCCATCTCGCGCATCACGGCACGAACGTCAGCAAAATCGAGGTTGATCAGGCCAGGTTTCACCATCAGGTCTGTGATGGAGGCCACGCCCGAATAAAGCACCTGATCGGCCATGGCGAAGGCTTCGGCGAATGTCGTCTTTTCATTGGCGACGCGGAAGAGATTCTGGTTGGGGATCACGATCAGTGTATCCACATGCTTCTGCAGCTCGGTGATGCCACTTTCGCAAACCCGCATGCGGCGAAGGCCCTCGAACTGGAACGGCTTGGTGACCACGCCGACGGTGAGAATGCCCATCTCGCGGGCGACACGCGCAATCACAGGGGCTGCTCCGGTGCCTGTACCACCGCCCATGCCCGCCGTGATGAAGACCATATGCGCGCCCATCAACTGGTCGCGGATCTCGTCGATCACTTCTTCTGCTGCGGCGCGCCCGACTTCAGGCTGGGCACCGGCACCAAGGCCTTCCGTCACAGCGAGACCCATCTGGATCACGCGCTCCGCCTTGGAGTGACCCAGGGCCTGGGCATCCGTGTTGGAGATGACGAATTCGACCCCCTGGAGGCCGCATTCGATCATGTTGTTGACAGCGTTTCCGCCAGCGCCGCCAACGCCGAAAACGGTGATGCGGGGCTTGAGTTCCCGAATGTCCGGGGCCTGAAGATTAATGGTCATGGGGTCGCCTCTTCTTCGGAAACCAGGTTAAAAACTGTCCCGAAGCCACCGTCCCATACGGGACAGATAGCCATCGGTACCCGTTGCAAGCGATGAACCACCCCGGCCGACGCCAAGATGTTCAAGACCCGCAACCTGCGGATAGATCAACATACCAACCGTCGCGGCAAAGGCCGGACTTTTGGCAGATTCGGGCATGCCCTTGATGGCCATGGGGCGACCAAGGCGAATATTTTTCGACATAATTCCTTGCGCAAGTGGCGTCAGACCGGTCAATTGCGATGCGCCACCGGTGAGAACAACGCCGCGGTTCAGCATCGCGCCAAAACCGGCATTGCGGATACGGTCACGGGTCAGTTCAAGGATCTCTTCCACCCGAGGCCGCACAATCCGCGTCACATGGGCACGCGGAATATAGGCGGCGGTCGAGCGATCATCCTCACCCACCTGGGGAATAGTAATCATCTCGCGACCCTCGGCTTCGTCGTCATAACAGGAGGCGGCTAACCCCTTGAGGCGCTCGGCATCCTCAAGCCGCATGGAGAGCCCACGCGCAATATCCATCGTCACATGATTGCCACCGACCGCAATCGCGTCAATGTGTTGCAGATGACCGCCGCAGAACACTGCTGTGCTGGTGGTTCCCCCGCCGCAATCAATCACAACGACACCCATTTCAGCTTCGTCCTGCTCCAGCACGGAGAGACCGGAAACGTACGGGGTCGCGACCATTGCTTCCACTTCGAGATGCCCGCGTTCGATGGCAAGCATCATATTGCGTGCCGCAGCCATGTCGGTTGTCGCCACATGCATATCCACCGCAAGGCGCTCGGCGATCATGCCGCGCGGTTCCCTGACCTGAGCGCCGCCATCAAGGCGATAGGCTGTCGGCAGCGAATGCAGGACAGAGCGGCCCTGCACCAGCGACTGCCCGGTCGCAACATCCATGGCGCGCTCGACATCGCGATCCTGAATCGTTCTGCCGGAGGTGGTGACTTCCGCGAGATAATGCTGCGAACCAATACGCCCGCCCGTCATGGAGACGATGACGCTCTCGACAGTTGTGCCTGCCATGCGCTCAGCCGCATCAATGGCGGCCCGGACGGACCGCTCTGCCTCAGCCATATCAGTGATATTGCCGCCCTTGAGACCGCGCGAGCGCTGATGACCAATGCCAAGAACGCGGCAGCGATGCGTCTTTCCAAGGCCCGCCTCGCTGGTATCCACCGGCTCCAGCTTTGCGATGACGCAGGAGACCTTGGTGGCACCAAGATCCATCACGGCCAGAACCGTGCTCTTGCGTGCTGACAAGGGCCGCATCTTGGGGGTCATGCCATGGGAAAATCCGCTCATGCGCGCCCCCTGATCTTGGGAAGCCGTTTGGCGAAATCCGCAATGCGGGCCGCGGCGGCCTCTTCGGTCAGACGGAAGCCGACACGGCCTTCGATGCGCAGGTCAACCGCGATGATATCCCTGGAGAGAACCTTCGCTTCCCGATCAAGCCGGATAAGATTTTTCAAAGCGGCGATCGGCTGGCTTTCAGGAAGCTTGATATCGATGCCGTTGTTGAGCTTGAGATTCCAGCGGCGTTCCGAGACCAGAATTCCAGCCCGGATTTCCGAGCGAAACTCAGGCACCTGATCCAGCAGTGCTGCATATTCCTTCACACGCCGTTGTGCACCATGGCCGACAACATGCGGCAGTTTCAAGTAGCGCTTCTCGCGCATGCCATCGATCACCGTGCCATCTGCAGAAACAACATTAACCGCGCCGTCATGCTGCCAGAGGGCAAAAGGCTCCCGTTCGACGATCTGGATGCTCACCCTGTCAGGATAAAGCTTGCGAACCGTCGCCTCGGCAACCAGGGGCAGCATTTTGAGATTGGCACGAACCTGCGCCACATCAAGAAACAAGAGCGAACCTGAAGGTGCCATACCGGATGCAGCCAGAATTTCATCCTTGCCCAGCTCCGTGACACCGCTGACATCGACAATGCGGATCGGAAAACCAAAACTGCGCGCTGCAATATCACGCACGGCGCCATGGCCCTGACGCATCGTCTCATGATGGCCTCCAAGGAACCATCCGGCAGTGCCGACAAGACCGATGAACGCCAGTGTCGCAAGTGAGCCTGCGCCGCGCCGCACCGTGATGACACGCGAGCCGACGCGGAAACCACCACGGCCAAAGGCCAGCATGGGCCTGCGTGCATTCAGACGATCATCGGAGGGAGCTTGCGCCGCATCATCAAGATGCGGGGCAAACCGCTCTCTCAACGATCCAGCGAGGCGTCTTCCACCATCCATTGTACCAACTCACCAAAGGTCATGCCCGCATGGGCTGCTAATTCAGGAACAAGAGACGTCTCAGTCATGCCGGGCTGTGTGTTGATTTCCATCCAGATGAGGGTGTCGGTCTCATCGTCGTAGCGGAAATCCGACCGGCTGACGCCACGGCAGCCAAGCGCCTCATGCGCCATCACTGACTGTTGTTGAATCTTTTGGTAAAGATTTGGTTTAATTTTTGCCGGAAGCACATGGGTTGAGCCTCCCGGTGCATATTTAGAGTCGTAATCGTAGAATGCACCCGCATTGGACAGAATTTCGATGACGCCCAGTGCTCTGGCAGCCCCGGCAGGGCCCATGACGGCGCAGGTCAACTCAAGCCCAGGCACGAATCGCTCTACCAGCATTTCGTCCCCCAGGGGCCAGCTGCTGTCAGACAATTCCTGTGGTGGATGCGAGCGCCCCTCCTTGACGATGAAGACGCCGAAGGACGAGCCGTTTCCGACGGGCTTGGCCACATAGGGCGGGGTCATGACGTGGCGCTTGGCCACCTCGAAGCGTGAGACCGTGATGCCTTCGGCAACCAGAACACCCGCAGCGGCTGCGACAATCTTGGCGCGGTCCTTGCGCATGGCAAGTGCTGACGCCAGTACACCAGAATGGGTGTAGGGAATGCGCAGCATTTCCAGAATGCCCTGCATGCCGCCATCCTCGCCGAAAGGGCCGTGCAGAGCATTGAAGGCCACTTCAGGCCTCAATGCCTGAAGGTCTGCGACAATAGTGGGAGTGACATCCAGTGCTGTCACCCTGAAGCCAACGCTTTCAAGCGCCTTCGCACATGCCGTACCAGAGTTGAGACTCACGGGCCTTTCGGCGGCCCAGCCTCCCATCAGGACGGCGACATGTCTCGACATTGATCAGCGCTCCACGCGGGCCCAGGCACCGCCCGGCAGGCCAATGCACCGCCCGCGACACTCACGTTGATCGTCGTTCCGCCATCGTTAAGATGAGGTTAACAGAATGCAAAGAGATCATCCTTTGCCCAGGATATTTGCCGCAAGCAATGCGCTGACTTCCGCCTGATCAAACCCGATCTCGCTGGCGATCTCCACACTGTGCTCGCCAGCGCGGGGGATATCGCGGCGCAATCCCAGCCGCTTGTTATCAAACGCAAGGGGCAAGAGCGGAATTCTGGTTTTCCGCCCATCGGCAAGCGTAATCGCCGCCATTGAACCGGGATGGTTGAGGTGGGGATCGTCGAACATGTCTTCGGGCCGCTTGATGGGCGCGAACGGTAGCCCGATGCGCTCGCAAGCCTCAAGGATATCGGCATGGTTCAGTTTGGTGAAGACCGCGCGCACAGCTGGCATGAACCTGTCGCGCGCCATCACCCGATCACGGTTGCTCTGAAGTGCGGGATCAGCCAGCAATTCCGGCATGGCAAATTCCTTGCAGAAAGACGCCCATTGGCCATCGGACACGACGCCGATGAAGACCTGAACACCATCCGCCGTATCAAAGACATCATAAATGGCCCACGAGGCCAGACGGTTGGGCATGGGTGCCGCCGGTTTCCCCGTCACGGCAAATTGCATCATGTGAGGAGTCATCAGGAAGATATTGTTCTCGAAAAGTCCGCTCTTGATCACCTGGCCCACGCCCGTCCGGTGCCGCTCCTCAAGTGCGGCAAGTATGCCGATCACCGCGAACATGCCGCCCATGATGTCGTTCACCGAAGCGCCCGCGCGTGTCGGCTTTCCCGGAGCGCCCGTCATATAGGCAAGGCCGCCCATCATCTGCACCACCTCATCGAGCGCAGTACGATTTTCGTAAGGACCAGCCAGAAAGCCCTTGAGCGAACAATAGAGCAGTCGGGGATGCAAGGCCCGCAGTGCTTCAGAACCAAGGCCGAGCGCATCCAGCGCGCCGGGACGGAAATTCTCCGTTATCACATCCGCAGTGGCGATCAGTCGCTTCACAAACGCAAGGCCTTTTGCTGATTTCAGATCAAGCGCGATCGACCTTTTGTTGCGGTTCATGCTGACAAAGAAACCCGCGCCTGAGCCCGCAAGACGGCGTGTGTTGTCACCTTCGCCCATCGGCTCGACCTTGATCACATCAGCGCCAAGATCCGCCAGGATGAGACCGCAGGAGGGCCCCATCACCATATGGGAAAATTCAACGACGCGAATGCCCGCAAGTGGCAACGGGCGGCTCATGTGCTTCCCCGAGACGCGGCCATGAAACCTTTAGGCAGTCCGACTTCCGGCACATGACCGTATAGCGGCTCGCCCGGAAGCGCGTCGCTCAGAATGCTGCGGGCCCCGATCAGCCGCGCGATATCAACGCCTGTGTTCAGCCCCATCGCTTCCAGCAGAAACACCAGATCCTCGGTAACGATATTGCCCGTGGCACCCGGCGCATAGGGACAGCCGCCAAGGCCACCTTGCGAACTGTCAAATGTCGTGACACCCGCATCAAGGGCCGCCACCACATTGGCCAGCCCCTGCCCGCGCGTGTTGTGGAGATGCGCGCCACCTGCCCTGTCGCCCAGTTCATGGCGAAGACGCAGGAAAAGCCGCTTTACCTGGGCGGGATTGCCCATGCCTGTCGTATCGGACAGATTGACGGTATCAGCGCCCGCTTTTGCCAGCATCACGGCAAGATCAATCACCCAGTCTTCGGATACCGCGCCCTCCATCGTGCAGCCGAAGGCGGTGGATATTCCCACCTCGACAACAGGACGCCCGCGCCCTGCAAGATGATCCGCCTCAAGGGTGTTTCTGCACAGGCACACCTTCGCCACATCTGCCACCGCCTCTTCCGGCGTGCGATTGATGTTGGATTGCGAATGCAGCCGTGATGCGGACACCGGCATGGTCAGCTTGTGGATTCCTGCGGCGAAGGCGCGCTCGGCCCCTTTGAGATTGGGTGCCAGTGCAAGGATATCGACACCGGGCAATCTGACGGTTGCAGCCGCAACTTCGGCGGCATCTGCCATCTGCGGCAGAAGTTTGGGCGATACGAACGAGCCGATCTCTATCTCAGGCAGGCCCGCTGCCGCCAGCGCCTTGATCCAGGCAATCTTTGCGACTGTCGGCATGATGCGCTTGAGGCTCTGCAACCCGTCCCGCGGGCCGACCTCGCTGACGATGATCTGCCGTCCGCTTGTCATACTGTTGCCTTGCCTATCCGCTTGATCTCCCAGTGCAGGTCCACGCCACTGCTCTCCTTGACGCGTCGACGGACCTCCTCACCAAGGCCTTCGATATCGGCGGCTGTGGCATTACCCGTGTTGATCAGAAAGTTGCAATGCATGTCGGAAACCTGAGCACCGCCGCGCCTGAGCCCACGACAGCCTGCCTCGTCCACCAGTTTCCAGGCGGAATGCCCCTCCGGATTCCGGAAGGTCGATCCACCGGTTTTCTCGCGGATCGGCTGCGCAGTTTCACGATGCTGCTGCACGGCAGCCATGCTTGCCCGGATTGTTTCGGCACTCTCCGGCTTTCCGGCAAAAAGGGCTGAGGTGAAAATGATCGAGGGATCAACCGCACACTGGCGGTAGCCAAACCCCATTTCTTCGTTCGAGATTGTCACGAAATCACCATCGCGGGTCACGGCATTGGCATAGACCAGCACGTCCTTGGTTTCGCCGCCATTGGCACCTGCATTCATGCGCAGCGCACCGCCGATGGAGCCAGGGATACCGAAGAAAAATGCGAGCCCGCCGACACTGTGGGTCAAGGCGGCCTCGGCCAGTTTCTTGTCAAGCACCGCCGCACCAGCCTGAATATGGCCTTTGCCCGCATAATCAATGGAGCCAAAGCCCTTGGGTGAAAGGCGAATGACAACCCCTTCGATGCCACCGTCCCGTACGATCAGATTGGAACCGACGCCGACCGTGGTTACCGGGATTTCCTGCGGCAGTTCAGCCAGAAAATAAGCGAGATCATCCTCGTCAGCCGGTGTGAACAGCATCTGCGCGACGCCCCCCACGCGAAACCATGTCAACGGTGCCATGGGCTGGTTGGCAAGCAGCCTGCCGCGCAATTTGGGCATACGTGACGTGAGACCGATGGTCAGATCGGGAAAGGACACAGTATTTGGGATCGTTGCATTTGTCATGGCTGCGTCGTTTAGCGGGTTCACGGGAGTGCAGGCAACAAGGGAATGCAACAAAGACAGGATTGCATCTCTGCATTTCGCCGCAATCATGCTAAAGATTTCGCCTGTGATTCAATATCAACGATCAAGGGTATGCCATGAAACTCACTGCACATCTCCGATCCGTGATGTTGGCCATCGGCATTGTTACTGTTGCAATGCCAGGTGCCGCTTATGCGCAGGCCTGCGGCACCACAGCCGCTGCCTTCGGACCATGGCTTGAAGGCTTCAAAGGCAGGGCACGCGCCGCCGGTGTTTCGCAGGCAGCAATCGATCAAGGGCTGAATGGCATCACCTATGATCCGACCGTGATCGGGCTGGACCGCAACCAGAAATCCTTTGGTCTCACTTTCGAGCAGTTCTATGCACGCCGCGTCTCCAATGCGATGATCACCAAGGGCCGCAACTGGATCAGCTCAAACCGTGGACTGGCCAGCCGGCTTGAGCAGCAATATGGTGTTCCCGCCGAAATCCTGATGGCGATCTGGGGACTGGAGACGAATTTCGGCTCCCAGCGCGGCAACCTCTCGATCATCCGTTCGGTGGCGACACTGGCCTCGGATTGCCGCCGCCAGGTGTTCTTCGAGAACGAGTTGCTCTCGGCACTCAAGATCGTGCAGCGCGGCGATCTGCCGATCACACAGATGCGCGGGGCCTGGGCAGGCGAAATCGGCCAGACGCAGTTCCTGCCCTCATCCTATATTGCCTTTGCGGTCGATTTCGACGGCGATGGCCGTCCCAATCTTGTCAGCTCGGTTCCTGATGTTCTGGCTTCCACGGCGAATTTCCTGAAGCGCAAGGGCTGGCGTACGGGTTCCGGCTGGGAAGAAGGCACTGCCAATGCCGCAGTGCTGCGCGAATGGAACAGGGCCGGTGTCTACGTCAAGACGATTGGCGTGATGGCAAGCCGCATGAAAGGTGGGGCGTGATTCAAGTCTCGTGATGCCGCCCCTTGCGCGCCTTCCACGTCGCATTGCGGGTGATCACAGCGTCGAGGCGCTGGCGCTGGCTGTCTGAGAGGGCCGCCCTGCGCACTCGCCGCATCAGGACGCCGAACATATAGCCTGAGCGGTGGAAATACGGCCTTACCTCCAGAAAGCACAGCGCCGGTTCCACGACCGATTCATCCCCGGCGCAAAACTTTTCCAGAGCCGCTTTATAGCCCCCCGGGAAGGCAAGCGTGTCGGCGCGGAGGAGGAGCTGAGCGCATGCCTGTTCCCATGGTGCATAACCGATCGGGCTTGCGTCGCACTCAAAGGCCGTTTCACGGATGCGCGCATGCAGACGCGCGAGTTCGGCAGCGTTGGCGATGATATGGGCGCGGATGGCTGCGAGCTTCATGGGATCATGCTGTCCGATTGTGCGGATCAAGACCCCAATCCACGACCTTGAGGCCTGGCACACGGCCAAATTCCCGCGTGTTAGCTGTTACAAGCGTTATTCCCCGACGGCGGACCTGTGCAGCGATCAGGATATCGAAGGCGCCGATGGGCGTACCTTGTCGTTCAAGATGTGCGCGAATTTCACCCGCTTCAGCCGCATCCTCTGGCTCGAACGCCATAATGCCTGCCATGCCCCGCATGAAATCATCAAGCCGCGCCAAATTTCGCTCCTGCGCTGCGCTTTTGGCAGCACCATACTGCAACTCAAACCAGACCATCATGGGGATATGAATTGATGATCGTGCTTTGAGTTCTGCTTCAAGCCGCAGAATGACTTCTGCACCGCGCCCTGTCAGCACGGCGATGACTGCATTGGTATCAAGGCCGTACATTGTCGCGGTCAATCAAGATTGACCGTATCATCCCGCTCAGCCACCGGGTCATCCGGTGCGTCAGGAAACGGCGTATCGCGATATGTCTCAAGTCTGGCAAACCACGCCGCGACATCAAACAAGGATGCATCAACAGGCTCCAGCACGATCCTGTCGCCTTCTCTGCGCACATTGACTTCCGTCCCCGGCATCCGAAATTCCTTCGGCAAGCGGACGGCCTGGCTGCGACCATGCATGAAAAGTTTTGCTGTGGCGGTCAATCAAATCTCCCATTGGTATCTACCAATGATAGATACCAAATGGATGCAGTGGATTCAAATCACATTTGGAGTTGTTTCGGCAAATCGTAGGCCCATGCCGTGATCGTGCCCGCGCCCAGGCACATCACGAAATCGCCGGGCTTCGCCAGCGCCTTCACCATGCCCGCGAGCTTCTCATGGCCTTCCATCACCTGAACGGAGCGATGGCCGCGGGCCTTGATGCCATCCACCAGATCCTGTTGCGATGCGCCTTCGATTGGCTGCTCGCCTGCCGAGTAAACCGGCGTGATGATGACGTGGTCGGCATCGTTGAAACAGGTGGCAAAATCTGAAAACAGCGAGGAGAGGCGCGTGTAGCGATGCGGCTGCATGACCGCGATCACCTGGCCGGAGGTGGCGGCGCGTGCAGCCTTCAGTACGGCTGCGATCTCCACCGGGTGATGGCCGTAATCATCGAAGATGGTGACACCGTTCGCTTCACCTGTCCTGGTGAAGCGCCGCTTGACGCCACCGAACCCGGCCAGCGCTGTGCGGATCGCATCCATGGGCATGCCGAGATTTTCGGCAACCGCAATGGCCGCTGTGGCGTTCAGCACATTGTGCTTGCCGGGCATCGGCATCACGAGATCGCGAATAACATGATCAGCGCCAGTCTTGCGATCCCGCACCAGCAGCGTGAAATGCATCTCGCTGCCTTTGGCGACAATATCCAGCAGCCGGTAATCGGCCTGCGGATTTTCACCATAAGTGATCACGCGGCGATCCTGAATCTGGCCCACCAGTTCCTGCACGACAGGGTGATCGATGCACATCACGGCAAAGCCGTAGAACGGCAGATTTTCGATGAAGCTGAGAAAGGCAGCCTTGATGGCATCAAAGGTCTTGAAGTGGTCCAGATGTTCGGGGTCGATATTGGTCACGATGGCGACATCCGCGGGCAGTTTCAGGAAAGTGCCGTCGCTTTCATCCGCCTCCACCACCATCCACTGGCCATCACCCAGGCGGGCATTGGTGCCATAAGCATTGATGATGCCGCCGTTGATCACGGTGGGATCGAATTTGCCGGCATCAAGCAGCGTCGCCACCACGGATGTCGTGGTCGTCTTGCCGTGCGTACCGGCGATGGCAACACAGGATTTGAGCCGCATCAATTCCGCCAGCATTTCAGCACGGCGCACAACGGGAATACGCTTTTCGCGGGCGGCGATCAGTTCGGGATTATCCTTCCTGATGGCGGTGGAAACCACCAGAACCTCGGCATCTCCCAGATTTTCCGCTTCGTGGCCGACAAAACAGGCAATGCCCTTTTCGCGCAGGCGCTTAACGTTGGCATTGTCCGATGCATCCGAGCCCTGCACCGTGTAGCCCTGATTGTGCAGCACCTCAGCAATGCCGGACATGCCGATGCCGCCAATGCCGACGAAATGAATGGCGCCAAGCTCGCGTGGAAGTTTCATGGACATATCTCCGGACCAGTGAGGCCGTGTAAACGGATTCTCGGCGACTTCAACCGTGTGACGCAACCTTGAGGACAAGATCAGCAAGGCGCGATGCGGCATTGGCTATCGCGATGGCTTGTGCATTGCGCGCTGTTTCCAGCAAAGTTTCAGTGTTATCAAGGATCGCGCCAAGCTTTTCTGACAGTGCGCGCGGCGTGAAAGCGGTTTGCAGCATCACATCCGCACCGCCAGCATTCGCCAATACGCGGGCGTTTGCGGCCTGATCCTGATCCAGCGAACCCGGCAGAGGCACAAGGATTGACGGCCGCCCGATCACGGAAAGCTCGGCGATTGTGGATGCCCCGGAGCGGGCAATCACCAGATGGCTCGCGGCCATGCGCTCGGGCAGATCGCGAAAGAATGGCGCGCATGCATGGGCAATGCCAAGTTTGGAATATGCGGCGCGAACACGCTCCAGATCGTCGTCACGCGCCTGCTGCGTGATATGCAGGCGCTTGCGCTGTTCCAGGCTCAGCAAGCCGATGGCGGGTGGCACAACCTCCGCCATGACGCGTGCGCCCTGGCTGCCACCAAACACGAGCAGGCGGATCGGCGCATCATTCGATAACGCAGGCATCGCAATTGCAGCCGCAGCCAGCACATTGGCGCGCACCGGGTTGCCGACATGGACGAAACCTTTGTCCGCTCCTATGGCAAAGCCGGTGGCAACTGCCTTCACACGTCCCGCGAGAAACCTGTTGGCACGGCCCATGACGGCGTTCTGCTCATGCAAAATGGTGGGAATGCCACGCAGGCTCGCCGCCAATACGGGAGGCACGGTCGGATAACCACCAAAACCAACGACCACATCGGGTGCAATCCTGCGCAAGAGCGCGCGGCATTCCAGCACGCCTCTGACAAGGGCAAACACGCCTTTGATCTTTCCGGCAAGACCCTGCCCGGTGACGGTTCCCGAAGTGATGATGTGGATGGCTTTTGCCGGAAAGCCCGCCGCGAAATCGACCACGCGCTTATCCGAGATCAACTCAACGGCAATCCCGCGCTGCTGCAACTCCCGCGCCAGTGCTTCAGCCGGGAAGAGATGCCCGCCTGTGCCCCCGGCCGCAAGGCAGATCGTCAATGGCGTGCTCAAGCAAAGCCCCCCGCTGGTTGTGCACCAACCGAACGGGTTGAGGGCAGGCTCGCCTCCGCCCGTGGCCTGCGCCGTGTCACCGCGATGAGAAAGCCCATGCCAATGGCGAGGCTGATCAGCGATGAACCACCATAGGAGACGAAGGGCAATGTCATGCCCTTGGGCGGCATGAGGTGCAGGTTGACTGCCATGTTGATACCACTCTGGACACCAAACAGCATGGCCAGACCTGCGGATGCAAAGCGGCAGAACGGATCAGCCGTGCGGCTCGCCAGCCAGAACGAGCGCAATACGATGATCGCAAAAAGGCCGATCAGCGCGAGGCAGACGAGGATGCCGAATTCTTCCCCTGTCACCGCGAAGATGAAATCCGTATGCGCATCGGGAAGATAGCGCTTCACCGTGCCTTCGCCCGGTCCTTTGCCGAGGAAGCCACCCGAGATAAAACTCTCCAGCGCCGAATCGACCTGAAAACTGTCCTGCGATCCCTTGTCATGCAGGAAGCGATTCACCCGGGCCGTGACATGGGGCACAAATTTATAAGCCAGCAGAATGCCGCCCATGCCGAGGCCCAGCAACCCGCCCACCCACAGGATGTGCAAGCCCGCCAGAAAGAACAGGCCACACCAGACAATGGCGAGCAACATGGTCTGGCCAATATCCGGTTGCAGAATGAGCGGGACGATGGTGGCTGGCAGCAGCAGGATCGCCAGCAGCGTTCCCGGCATATCCGAGCGCTTCGCGCCCTCCGAGAAGGCCCAGGCCGCAACCACGACAAAGGCAGGTTTGACGAATTCCGAAGGTTGCAGAGAGCCGAAAGGCCCCAGATTGAACCAGCGCCGCGCGCCCTTGATCTCGGCACCAAACAGCAACGTGCCGATCACCATAGCCATGCCGATAATGAAAACCGCCAGCGCGACACGGCGCACATAGCGCGGGCTGAGAAAACTGACAGCAATCATCACGGTGATGGCCGGGATCAGATAAAGCGCCTGCCTGTGCACGAAATGAAAGGTCGAGAGCCCTAACCGCTCAGCCACGGATGGGCTGGCAGCAAGGCCAAACAGAATGCCGCACAGCATCAGCGCGCCAATGGCGACGATCAGCATGCGATCCACCGTCCAGAGCCAGTTGCTGACGAGCCCGGGTTCAGCGCGCGTGGTCATGCTGTGTCTCCGCTGTGTGTGTTGGTCGCTGCGACAGGTTTGAAGCCAGGCAAGGCGGCAGCAAGTGCAGAAAAATGCGCGCCGCGATGTTCAAAGCTCTTGTATTGATCATAGGAAGCACAGGCCGGTGAAAGCAGCACCACGGGTTGCCTGAAGGGGCTTGCCGCCGCATCAAAGGCGGCTCTCGCCACAGCGACGTCAAGCGTCTCGCACCGCTCGAAGGGAACTGCGCCATCCAGCGTAGCGGCAAAAACTGCTGCTGCATGGCCAATGAGATAAGCCTTCGAGACATTGCCGAAAAGCGGGCGCAGATCCTCGATGCCGCCGTCCTTCTCCTTGCCACCCAGAATCCAGAACAGGCCTTCGCTGCCTGCCAATGCACCACGGGTGGAATCCGCATTGGTCGCTTTTGAATCGTTGATGAAGACCGTTTTTCCAACAGACCCGATCTGTTCCATACGATGCGGCAGGGATGCGTAACGGCGCAATGCTTGCTGGATCGCACCGCTGGTCATGCCCATGCTCAGCGCAACGGCCACGGCGGCGGCCGCGTTCTGGGCGTTGTGGCTGCCACGCAAGGAAGCGATGCCAGCGAGATCCGCGATATCGATTTCCTCACCGCCCTCCATCCGGGCGATACGTGTTCCGCGTGCGGTAATCCCGCTTGGCAGTCGCCCCGTGGAGAAGCGGATCAAGGGCTTGCCCACCGCTGCGCGACGGTCTGCCATCGCTTTCGACCATACGTCATCCACACCACAGATCGCGGTTTGCGCAGAGGCAATCACATGCTCCTTGATGGCAGCATAACGGGCAAGATCGCCATGACGATCAAGATGATCCGGCGTGAGGTTGATCATAACGCCAATGCTGGCGCTCAGCGATGGGGTGAGATCGATCTGGAAAGTACTGACCTCGATGACATGCACACGCTTGGGCGACGGCGGCGCGAGATCGAGAATATTGGTCCCGATATTGCCGCCCATCTGCACGTCAAAGCCACCTGCCGTCAGCAGATGCGCGATCAGCGCCGTCGTGGTGGATTTGCCATTCGTCCCCGTGATGCAGATCACAGGAGATGCAGGCTCCAGCGCCAGCCGCTCACGGAAAAAGATCTCGATATCACCGATGATCTCAACACTCGCGGCCTTCGCCTTGCCGACACTCCAGTGGGGTTGAGGATGCGTCAGTGGCACGCCGGGCGACAAGATGAGGGACGAGAAGCTTGACCAGTCGGCGCTTGCAAGATCAGTCACTGTCAATCCATCAGCAGCAGCTCTGGCGCGGCCTGCCTCGCCGTCATCCCAGCACTGCACGATGGCACCGCCCGCCTCCAGCGCGTGCGCCGTGGCAAGGCCAGACCCACCCAGGCCGAAAAGCGCGACCGTCTTGCCCGCGAAAGTGGATGCGGGAATCATCCCCTACCTCAGCTTCAGTGTTGAAAGGCCAATCAGTGCCAGCACCACCGCAATGATCCAGAAACGGATCACCACCTGCGGCTCTGTCCAGCCCAGCTTTTCAAAATGATGATGGATTGGTGCCATGCGGAAGACGCGCTTGCCAGTCAGTTTGAAGGATGCGACCTGAATGATCACCGACATCGCTTCCAGCACGAAAATGCCACCGACGATCGCAAAAACAATCTCGTGCTTGGTAATCACGGCAACCGTTCCCAGAAGGCCACCAAGCGCCAGCGAACCGGTATCCCCCATGAAGATTTGCGCAGGCGGCGCATTGTACCAGAGAAAACCAAGCCCTGCGCCAATGAGCGCACCCAGAACCACTGCCAGCTCTCCTGTACCTGGCACAAACTGAATCTGAAGGTAATTCGCAAAAACAAAATTACCCGAGAGATAGGCAATGAGCGCCAGCGTCACCGCGGCAATCATTACCGGCACGATGGCAAGACCATCAAGACCATCCGTCAGGTTCACGGCATTGCCTGAAGCAACAATGACGAAGGCACCGAACACGAAGAAGAACATGCCGAAATTGACAAAGGCATCCTTGAAGATCGGGAACGTGAGCGAGGTGGAAAGCGTCGGTGAGCCCGGAGGATTAATGGTATACCGCGTGATCAGATAGGCCGCTGCCAGCGCGATGATGAATTCGAATGCCAG
>JANNRX010000482.1:0-2683 GCA_031401875.1 Hyphomicrobiales bacterium
TTCATGTCGATGAAGATCTCACCGATGCGGCCGTCTTCATACTCGCCGGTGCGCAGGAAGACCGTATGTCCGCCCACTTTCGCTTTCTGGGTGTAACCCTTGCGGCGCGTCGGCAGCTTTTCCTGCTCGCGGATGCGCTGCTCGATGATGCGCTCCACGATGCGCTCGGTCACCTGCACGGCGCGGGCGGCGGCTGGCATCGCGACCAGTGCTTCCACAGCCTCGTCGGCTTCCTCGGCGTCGTCCTCGATGAGGGCGGCATTGAGGGGTTGCGACAGCTTCGAGCCATCGCGGTAGAGGGCATTTGCCTTCAGCGCCAGCTTCCAAGAGAGGAGATAGGCGTTCTTGCAATCCTCGACGGTGGCATCGTTCGGCATGTTGATGGTCTTGGAGATTGCCCCCGAGATGAAGGGCTGCGCCGCCGCCATCATGCGGATGTGGCTTTCGGCCGAGAGGGAACGCTTGCCGAGCTTGCCGCACGGCGTGGCGCAATCGAACACGGCGTAATGCTCCAGCTTGAGGTGCGGCGCGCCTTCCAGCGTCATCGCTCCGCAGACATGGATGTTTGCAAGCTCGATCTCCGCCTTGGTGAAGCCGAGGAACGGCAGCAGTTCAAAGCTTGGATCTTCCAGCTTCTCGGCGGGCACACCAAGCTTCGCCATCAAGGCTTCGCCGAGCGACCATTTGTTGAACACGAACTTGATATCGAAGGCGGAAGGCAGTGTTTTCTCAAGCGTTTCCAGCTCAGCATCGTTAAAGCCCTTGGCGCGCAGCGAGCCGTGGTTGACGCCCGGAGCCTGTCGCATCGAGCCATGGCCGACGGCGTAGGCTTCCATCTCGGCAATGTCGTTCTCGCGGTAGCCCAGCGCGCGGAGCGCTTCTGGCACGGCGCGGTTGATGATCTTGAAATAGCCGCCGCCAGCCAGTTTCTTGAACTTGACGAGGGCAAAATCAGGCTCGATGCCGGTGGTGTCGCAATCCATCACGAGACCAATGGTGCCGGTCGGCGCGATGACGGTGGCCTGCGCATTGCGGTAACCGTGCTTTTCGCCCTTGGCGAGCGCGCGATCCCAGGCAGCACGGGCATGCTCGACCAATCGCTGATCAGGGTTGGAGGCCGCATCCATCGGCACGGGATCGACCGACAGGCCTTCATAGCCCTGGGTGATGCCGTTGGCCGCGCGGCGGTGGTTGCGCATCACGCGCAACATGTTCTTGGCGTTGGCCTTGTAGCCGGGGAATGGCCCAAGCTCGGCGGCCATTTCAGCGGAGGTCTCGTAGGAAACGCCGGTCATGATGGCGGTGAGTGAACCCGCGATGGCACGGCCCGCATCCGAATCGTAGGGCAGGCCGAGCGTCATCAGCAGGCCGCCGATATTGGCATAGCCCAGACCCAGCGTGCGGTATTCATAGGAGAGCTGCGCGATTTCTCGTGAAGGGAACTGCGCCATCGTCACCGAGATTTCAAGCACCATGGTCCACAGGCGCACGGCATGCTCGTAATTCTCGATCTCGACCTTGAGGGCGGCGCGATCCAGGAACTGTAGCAGGTTCAGCGACGCCAGATTGCAGGCCGTGTCATCCAGGAACATGTATTCCGAGCAGGGGTTTGAGGCGCGGATCGGGCCTGCGGCAGGGCAGGTGTGCCAGTCGTTCATCGTGGTGTTGTAATGCAGGCCGGGGTCAGCCGATGCCCAGGCGGCATAGCCGATCTTTTCCCACAGATCGCGGGCTTTCAATGTCTTCATCACCTTGCCGTCCTTGCGGGCGGTAAGGTGCCAGTCGCCATCAGCCTCGACAGCGCGCAGGAAATCATCCTTCAGCGACACCGAGTTGTTGGAGTTCTGGCCGGAAACCGTGAGGTAGGCCTCGGAATCCCAGTCCGTGTCGTACACATCAAAGGCAATGTCCGTGTAGCCCTGCTTGGCGAACTGGATGACGCGCTTGATATAATTGTCCGGGATCATCACCCGGCGGGCCAGCTTGATCTCGCGCTTGAGGGCGGGATTCTTCTCGAGGTCGAAGCAGGAATCGCCCGGGCCATCGCAATTGACACAGGCCTTCATGATCGCGGTCATGTGCTTCTTGGCGAGCTTGGAGCCAATGACGAGAGCCGCGACTTTCTGCTCTTCCTTCACCTTCCAGTCGATGTAGGTCTCGATATCGGGGTGGTCGACATCAACCACGACCATCTTGGCCGCGCGCCGCGTGGTGCCGCCGGATTTGATCGCGCCGGCCGCCCGGTCGCCGATCTTGAGGAAACTCATCAGGCCCGACGAGCGACCGCCACCCGAAAGCTTTTCGCCTTCGCCGCGCAGACGGCTGAAGTTGGAACCGGTGCCAGAACCGTATTTGAACAGCCGCGCTTCGCGGACCCAGAGGTCCATGATGCCGCCCTCGTTCACCAGATCATCCTCGACGCCCTGAATGAAGCAGGCATGGGGCTGGGGATGCTCGTAGGAGGACTTCGATTTGGTCAGCTTGCCTGTCTTGAAGTCGACATAATAGTGACCTTGCGACGGACCGTCGATGCCATAGGCCCAGTGCAGGCCGGTGTTGAACCACTGTGGGGAGTTCGGCGCGACCATCTGGTTCGCCAGCATGAAGCGGAGTTCGTCATAAAACGCTTGCGCGTCAGCATCGGTGTTGAAATAGCCACCCTTCCAGCCCCAGTAGGTCCAGG